>JARFQY010000059.1 GCA_029287535.1 Filomicrobium sp. | reverse complement strand
GTTGTGGTGCACGCCGCGAGCCCGGGTGTTGACCTTGCGGTAGAGCGGTTTCTTGCGAGGGTCGTGTGGCATGTTCGAAGCATTCCATTGCTTTGCGATGCCTGCTGCAAAGGCAACTTAACTGCATGCGCGATCAGCCTGCCAATCAGCAAGCTTCGCCACATTGCACGACCTATGTGGAGATACAAGGCGGCGAAGGCTTCCAGGCGTTAGCCTGCGCCGCCTCGTTTGCTGACCCCGCGGACGCAGGCGCACCGGGTCCGCTAACGGATCTTCATAATTGCGCTGATGCCCCGTCCTACGCTTCGAAGACGGCTTCGAGTTCCTTGGGCTCCAGCAGAGGCGTGACGGTGTTGACGTTGAGATCGGTCCAGGCATGCATGTACTTGCCGAGCGCAACGGCATTTTCGGACTTCACGAGTGCCCAGCCTTCAAGCTGCGAGACTGCAAACCACACGCCGATGTGTTCGTTGCCAGGCGGAACGTCTCCACCCTTCTCAAAACGCTGGAAGGATTTATCGCGATTTTCCGGCTTCACTTCGAAGTGGACGATGAAGAGCATTGTTCGACTCCTTGTTTCTCAACTCAATGCCAGAGCGATTGCGATGTGAGTTCGTGCAGTGTGTCGACGCGTATAGTGATCGATCGCATTGTTAGCGGTCGCAAACGTTGTGGCGTGTTTTGATGAAGTGTCGTGACCATCGTGCGCCGAAGCCATCACCATCAAGATGTTCCAGAACGTGTGGGTGGTCTACTTTCTGGACTTTTCCAGCAGTGCGTCCACGCTCCATGGGCCCGGTCCGGCGAACACGATGTAGAGAAAAACAAAGCAATAGAGGATGGCTGCGTCGCCGCCATTGTTCGTCGGAAAAACATCTCTAGGAGCGTGAGCGATCCAATACGCGAAAGCCATCAGACCGGATGAAACGAACGCAGCGGCCCGGCTTTGGAAGCCCACGAGCAGCAGTGTGCCGCAGATGATCTCGATCACACCTGCGGTCCAGGACAAACTGAATGGTTCAACCACACGTTCGGTCGCCGGCATGCCGAGATGTTTCTGAGTGCCATGCAACAGAAAGATCAAGCCCGAGACCATGCGCAGAACACTCAAGACGCACGGTTCCCATTCAGACAGAAAGTTCTTCATCCTGTAGGCCCTCAATCGGCAAAGGTGACAGCAACTCAAGTCAGACGCGCCATGCCATAACTCGCATGCGCAATCATGGCACGGTAGCCGGCGTCACTTTGCAGGCAGCACGAGCAAATCGCAACAAGGAAGTGTACCCCGTGTCCGACAAGGCCTTCTGGCAATAGGGCCAGCCTGAATGATGGTTACGTCATGAAGCAGTTTATTGCTTTGAGTTCCGCCACCGGTTAACCCGCTAGCCGAGCGCCTCGTACCCGAAGCCGCTGCCTTTCTTCACGACCATGCCGATGCCCGGTGACGGCAGATGATAGCCGATGATTTTGGCCTTGGCGGCCTGCAGCCGGTCGAGCAGCCGCTTGCGCGTTTCCACCGCTTGATCGGGCACGTGATCGCTGGCCGGCTGCCATTCAGGATGCTCAAAAGAGATTACTGGATTGGTCAGCGCATCACCGAGCACAACAAGTGTCTCCGAACCCGCCTTCAATTCGACGGAGACATGCCCCTGGGTATGCCCGTTGGTTTCCATGATGGCGACTCCGGAAACAATCTCGTCGTCTTCCTTCACAAACTGGATCTTGTCCTCGAGAGTCTCAAATCGCGACTTCGCGCCCACTGCGAAGAATTGGCGGTCCTCACGCAGCGATTTCATCGTATCGGGGTTCATCCAGAACGCGAATTCCTTTTCGGCGACATAATAGGTTGCCTCCGGGAAGGTCAGTTCATCAAAGTCATTGATCGCTCCCCACAGGTGGTCGGGATGACCATGTGTGAGGACCACCTTCGTAACGTCGGCGGGGTCGATGTCGGCGTCGGACAGCGTCTCCTCTAGTTTGCCGGTCGTCGGCACGAAGCGCGGCCCGGAACCCATGTCGATCAAAATCAGCTCGTCCGGCGTCTTGATGAGTGTGACATTGATCGGTGACTTGTAAGTGTCCCCGGTTTGCCCAGCAGCGGCCCATGCAGACTTGCGCAGTTCAGCGTCGATCTTGGGTGCGGCGAATGTCGTCGGCAGCGGTATATGCCCGTCCGAAAAGGTCGTGACCTCGAACGAGCCCAATGTGATTTTGTTCGCCGCCAATGCCGACACAGGCAGCACACTTGCGGCGCAGACAGCCGTAGCCCCTCCCAGAAAGGCGCGGCGGGAGGGTGTGAAGAGCTTTCCTGACATGCTCAATGTTCCTTTGACCGTAAAACGAGTGCGACCCCGCACACTCATTCGAATTCCATATGCTCGAACACCCTGCCTGCGTTTCGCGTCGCCAGTTCCTCGTAGGTGTCAAGGTGCTTAAAGGGGGTTTGGTCGACGTAATAGGCGTCCTTCAACTCGCCACCATTGTCGATGTGTTCGCGGATCTTGCCGCGCAAATGAACAAGGTAATCTTTTGTGTAACGACGGACCTGGTCCATGTTGGTGGGGTGTCCGTGACCGGGAATGACATAGACAGCACCAAGCGCTTCGAAGTCCTCCCATGTCTCCAGCCAAGCCGCCGTATCGGTATCATCGAAAATCGGCAGCATACGCTCGTGGAAGGCCATATCGCCGGCGATGACGAGCTTCTGCTCGGGCAGCCACACCATCGTATCGCCAGGCGAATGCGCCGGCCCCAGGTTGAGCACCTCGATTTTGAAGTTGCCCATATTGACGACGTGCTTATCGGAGAAGGTTTCGGTCGGACCGACGAGTTCGGTCTCATCCGCTTTTTCCTTTATGATGCGCTCGTGGCGCTCGAGGCTCTGCCCGCCATCCTCCTCAAAGGCGGTTGCCGCGTCTTCATGCGCCAAAATGGGAACGCCTTGTTGTTTCCAGTAGCCATTGCCTAGCATGGCATGGCCCTGGCCGTTTTCGTTTATGACCAGCTTGACCGGCTGGTCTGTGATCTTCTTGATTTCGTCGTGCAGCGCCTTTGCAAGTTTCGTTGAGGCGCCGGCGTTGACAACGACGACACCATCACCGGTGACGATGAACGACAGATTATTGTTGTGGCCGGCGTTCTCATAGGTGGGCGGTGCCGTCGCACCGATCGCCGACCAGACATGAGGGATCACTTCTACCGGCTTCTGGTAGAGAACCGAGCCAGGATACTGATCAGCGATATCCTGGCTGGCTTGGGCAACATGATCCGTCCCAAATAGAACAACCGCGACGATCAAGGCCCTGAAGCTCATTCTTTTTATCCTTTTTGAGCGGCGGGGCGTCAGTCGATGGCGCCCCGTCCGGCATTCTCATCTTCATTCTTGGGCGTGACGTCGAGAACCCGCGCTCGCTTCGTCACCTTGACCTCCGGCTTGCAGTCTTTCATGCAAGGTTCACCGTCCTTGAGCGTCGGCGTATCAGGGCGAGGGTCATCGATGAAGTTCTTTTCGTTCGGCAGTCGGACCGTGGTGAAGTTCTCATCCGACAGCTCGAATTCTTCGTCCTCGATAATGTCGTTCATCAACAACAGGTACGCGATTATGCTGTACACTTCATTGGGTTTCAATGTCTGCGCGTTACCGTAAGGCATGGCCCGGTAGATATAGTCATAGGCTGTCGACAGGTAGGGCCAGTACGAGCCCACTGTCTTGACCGGATCGTCCGACTTGAGCGTGTCGACACCACCGGCCAGCACCGGCCAGCGATCGACGCCCTCGGCAAAGTCGCCATGACAAATCGCGCACTTTGCCGCAAAGATTGCCTCACCCTTGGCGGCGTTACCCTTGCCCTTGGGCAGGCCCTGGCCATCCGGGCGTACATCAATGTCCCAGGCTTGAACCTCTTCCACCGTGGCGGCGCGACCGAGGCCGAAACCCTTCGAGGGCTTTGACGGTTCAGCTAGCGCCTGCGCCATGAAAAGGCCGGCGAGCACAGTGGCGGCGGCTGCGCACCGCACCGCGATGCCCTCAGGAAACTTCAACATTTTCCACCTCCCCGCTCTTCTTCAAATGCCAGGTCTGGATGCCGTTATTGTGGTAGATCGAGTTCTCGCCACGGGCCTGCCGCAGCTCGTCCTTGGTCGGCTGGACATAGCCCGTTGAATCGATCGCGCGCGATTGCAGGAGCAGCGGCTCGCCGTTCCAATCAAACTCGTAATAGAAGCGGTGCAGCGATTTATCGAGGCTCGGTCCGTCGACTCGCGCGGCATGCCAGTTGCGCCCGCCATCAAGCGTGACGTCGACCCTTGGGATCGTCCCTCGGCCCGACCAAGCCAGTCCGGTGAGAACCGTTGCACCTTTGTCATGCTTCAGCGGGGCCTGCGGCGAGGGGTTCGTGATGACGGACTTGCAGTCCATCTCCCAGGTGAACCGCCGCGCTTTGCCGTTTTCCATGAGGTCCGTGTATTTCGATGTCTCCTCGCGGGCGTGCCAGGGCTCATCTCCGACTTCGATGCGGCGGATCCACTTCACCCACATGTTGCCTTCCCAACCGGGAACGACCAGCCGCGCCGGATAGCCCTGTTCGGGCCGCAGCGCTTCACCGTTCATCTTGAACGCAATGAGACAATCATCGAGCGCCTTGAACATCGGAATCGAACGGTTCATGCCGGACGAGTCGCCGCCTTCGGGCATGATCCACTTGGCGTTTGTCTTGAGGCCGGCTTCTTCGAGCAGGTAGCGAAGCGGCACACCCGTGTACATCACGTTGTGCACCATGCCATGCGTGAACTGGCAGCCGTTGAGTTGCGCGCCGCGCCACTCCATGCCGGAGTTGGCCGCGCACTCCAGGAAGTAGACGTGGTTCTGGCGCGGGAACCGCTTCAGATCATCAATCGTGAAGACCAGTGGCTTCTCGACAAGGCCATTGATCATCAATCTGTACTTGTCGGGTTCGACTTCCGCGACGCCGCCATGGTGGCGCTCAAAGCAAAGACCGTTGGGAGTAATGATGCCGTCAAGCTCATGCAGTGGCGTGAAGTTGACCGAGGATTCAACCGACGCCGTGAGCCAGCCGACGTGCCGGCGAACCACGTGCTTCTCAAACTCGGATGGCACACCGTAGGGGGCGTTGTCGACTCCGTCACCGAGATAGCGTGCCCACTCCTGCAGATCGGTGATCGCGGGATCGGATTCCGCGTGGGCGACAGTGCCGCCGGCGACAAGGGCACCACCCGCCGCAATTGATGATCTCAAGAAGTCCCTCCGGGATGCGGTGAGATCAGTCTCGATTGAAGTTCTCTTTTTCCGGCTCACGACAAGCCTCCCAGGTTTCGTTGTCTCGTCCGCTCATTTCAAACATGCGAATTTTTGAATGTCTAGCCGAAAGAGTCGTCGCCATTAGTCCTAAAATTCGCAAGCCGCGCTTGACTGCGGCTATACGCCTTCAACCTTTACCGTGGTGTTTGGTTCGACGCTGACCGTCTTCTTCCGTTTGACGTAGTCTGTGACCACATCCCAGATCGGCGGCCCTTCCGTGCCCTCGTTGACGGAGGCCCATCCGGCAACGACGTATGTCTTTTCTGGGTCGATCTTCTCGCCTGACTTGAGAAGCGTCATGTCGGTGATGCGTGAGCCGATCGGCTTGCGCACGTCGATCTTGTAACCAAGCCCTCCGACGCGAACCATGTCGCCGCCCTGCTGGTAGTAGGGGTCGGGGTTGAACAGGTTGTCGGCCACGTCCTCCAGGATGTCGTGGATCAGCTTGCCCGACATTTCGGACCTGTAGGCGGCGGGGTATGTCATGCTGGTCGCGTTGTGCACGAGCTCGACTGTGATGTCCTGCCCGGGCAGGACCGTCGTGCCCCAGCGGAAACCTGGCGACATCGCGATCTCCGCCTCACGCTCCTCAATGAGCGCGTTACAGATCAGGTCATCGAATGTCCCGTTGAAGTTGCCGCGCCGGTATAGCAGCGAGTCGGTTTGACCAAGCACCGTATTGAGTTCTTTTTCAAAAGGCGCGCGCACCTTGTCGACAAGCTCTGCAGTCGGCTTGTCCGGCTTGATGACGTCCGAAAAGATCGGGATGAGTTTGTATTGGTAGCCTTTGACCTCGCCGTCGCGGACGTCGAGGTCGAGGCGCGATAGGAACTTGCCGTGCGAACCCGATGCGATCACCAGAGTCTTGCCGACGAGCACTGGCTCGGGAAGCGCGTCATGCGTATGGCCCGTCAAAATGACATCGATGCCTTTGACCCGGCCGGCCAGCTTTCGGTCGACGTCAAAGCCGTTGTGCGATAGCAGAACGACGAGCTCGGCACCCTCTTCGCGTGCAGCGTCGACATTTTCTTGAACCTGCTCCTCGCGGATGCCGAACGACAGGTTGGGGAACAGCCAACGCGGGTTGGCCACCGGCAGATAAGGGAACGCCTGCCCGATGACGGCGACCTTGACGCCGCCTCGCTCGAACATCTTCGTGGCTTCGAACGCCGGCTCTTCCCATTCTGCGTCGAAGATGTTGCCGCCCAGAAAAGCAAAGGGGAGCTCGTCGACGATTTCCCTGACGCGGTCTATGCCGTACGTGAATTCCCAGTGTGATGTCATCGCATCCGGTTTCAGCGAATTCATCACCTCGACCATGTCGGCGGCCTTCGTCTTGAAAGACGTATAGCTGCCCTGCCACGTGTCGCCTCCGTCCAGGAACAGCGTGTTGTCGGCACGATCCGCCCGAATGGAATTGAGCACCGTAGCGATGCGGTCGATGCCGCCCATACGGCCGTAGTCGTTTGCCAGTGCCGCAAAGTCTACCGAGGTCAGCGCATAAGCCTCAGGCGTCTCGGGTGCGATCTTGAACATTTCCAAGAAGTCTTTCCCGGTGACATGTGGCGGCTTGCCTTCAACCTCCCCGACGCCGACATTGATCGATGGCTCACGGAAGTAGATTGGTTTCAGTTGGGCGTGAATGTCGGTGACGTGGACAAGAGACACATTGCCCATTGTCGGAAACTTGAGCAGGTCATCTTCAGTCATGAGCGCCTGCCGTGCGGCGAGCGCGCGCCAGGAGCCACCACCAGCCGTCCCAAGAATAGCTCCAGTTGCGACCGCCGCTTGCAGGAATTCACGCCGTGAGAACATGCATACGTCTCCTCTTGCGAGAGCTTGCCAGTCTCGCCGTCGCCGGTTCGTTTGGTGAAAGAGCGCGCCGGTCCGCAACAAAAACGCGGAGGGCGCACTCGTTTAGTGACGATCAGTTTCTGACCGCCGGTGTTTCGACCGAGAGGCCCTGTCCGCGCGAAGCCACGTACAGTTCGAGTGCGGTAAACTCGTCGCCGCCAACCTTGTGCGGGACCGCTCGGATGTTCTTCATGCATCCTTTGAAACGGCGGTGGATCGAACCGAGCTTCTGCCACTTCGAACGGTATGTTGGGAAACCGTTAATCTGCCCCTGGCTGAGATGGTCAGCTCGGATCATCTTGCCGTAATTGTTCTCGTGGCAACCCGAGCACGCCATGTCGAGCTGGCCGACGCGGGTGTAGTAGATTTCCTTGCCCTTGTCATACCAGGCCTTCATAGGGCCATCGGTCTTGACATTGACAGGCATGCCGCGGGACTGCAGGCCGATGAACGCGGTCATCGACAGCATCTGGTTTGATTCCCATTTCCACGGCTTCGCCTTCATGTTCTGAGTGCGGCAGTTGTTGATGGTGTGCTCCAACGTCAAAGGCTTGCCAGCAGCTTCATTCCACTTCGGCATCTGGGCGCGAACGCCTTTCATGCTCTCGGCGGCATCGTTGTGGCAGGACGCGCATGACTTACCCGCCTCCCCATCAACCGTCGACCAAAGCTGCTCACCGGTCTCGACACTGGTGAACCCCGGGTTGTCAAAGTCATCAAGCTGCATCGCCTGAGTGGCTTCGTTGCGGAATCGCCAACCCGAGTAGACGGTCTCTATCGGGCTATCTTTCGCACCGGGAACATCCGTTACGAACTTTTGGCCCTCGACCACGAGTTCGTTGTCGTTGGGACCGGCCAAGGCGACCGTCGCGTATGCCGCGACGGCAGCTAGTCCGGCAGCAGCAACCAGTTTAGCGGCTGTTGAGCTGATAACCCGCATCCCCATGTAACGACCTCCCTAGATTATGTTTTTGCCTGGTCCAGCGGGTTTAGCCGCCGACCTTGATCTTCTTTTCAGTCGAATACGTCGAGCCGTCATCGTCGACCCAGGTGAACTTGAACGTTCCGCTCTCGGGTACTTTGACCTTGAACTGGAAGTATGGGTTAGCCGAAACGGCCGGCCGCACATCCGCGGAAAAAACGGGCTTGCCGTTGAATTCAGCGGTGAACTTATTGATGATCTTCTGCGGGATCACCTCGCCGGTCTTCTTATCCTTCCTGAAGCCCGACTCCATTTTGTGGTTGATCAGCGTCTTGATCGTGATCACCTCGCCGGCCTCGGCCTTTCTCGGCACTTTCACGCGCGGTTTTACTTTTGCCATCGATGTCTTCCTTTCGAAATCTGTCTCTGCGCCAAGTGCGCCGACCTAGCCGCCGCAGCCGCCAATCGTCACTTTGACCAGACGCTTGTCCATGAAGTACGACCCGTCGCTCATTTTCGCGACGGCGATCACGTTCTGGGTCTTGGCGAGACGGATTCGAGTCGAAGCCGATGCTTCACCGCTCATATCCGAGAAATGGAAGGTCGCGACTCCGGGCCGAGGATTGCCATCAGCCAGGACCAGGACCGACTGGACGTGGTTGTCCGTGGTCATTGGGCTTTCCACATCGAAGGAAACAGGAACGGTGTTGCCGTTTTCTGCGATCTCCGGTGTGCTCAGGCTGATCTTGCCGCTCTTGGCTTCGGCCCCGCCCGTGAATGCCTTGATGGCATCATCGGCGGTCTGACCCTTGGCGATGGCTGGCGCCACCAATGGTCCGGCGATGAGTACGGCCGTCGCACCTGCGCCGAGGCCGAGAGCCTGACGTCGTGTAACGCGCATGGCTGCTCCTTTTATATTCATTCGCTAAGTTCCGATTGAGTGTTTCTATTCTTTCAAGGTTTGGAGATAGGCGACGATATCTTCGACCTGTTCCGCCGAGAGGATTGTCTTCCCCTTGAACTTCTTGAGCGGTCGCGTAAACCCGCTATCGCGATAGAATGCAGGCATCATCGTTTCTTCGCCGAAGATGATCTTGGAATTCACGACAATGGCGCGCAGTTGCGCTTCGCTCCAGCGATCCGCGACACCATCAAGCGATGGGCCGACTTCACCGTGGAACTGCTCTTGCTTCAGTTCCGAATTGACGTGACAGGCTAGACAGTTGCCCAGCTTGCGGTTCTTGAACCATTCGCGTCCCTTAACGGCGCTGCCGGCACTGCCTGTGAGCGATGTCTTGATCTCCCCATCCTCGGAAATCTTCACATCAGCCGGTGCAACCGGACCTGCGGAAACATCTTGAGTGACCAGCCCCATCGCGAAGAGGCAAGCAGCCGCTGCGCAAAGCACTCGCTCCATTGACGACCTCCCATGTTTGTTCTGTCGTTCTGGGCTGCGACACTAACTCACGCCAATCGCCAACTCAACAACCAATTCGCATTCTTGAATACGTTGCGCTGCCGCTTCGGCGCTGCAGCAAGAAATTCGCTCCTCTGGGGCTTACCAGTGGCGGCCCGGTTCGATAACCAGAACACTCAAATATTACAAGGCAAGTTCGCTTACGAACGTTGGCTGGTGCGTCGCTTCCGTAAGCCAAAAGAACTATGTGAATTGTTGCGATGCACACTTCAATCTAATGCGCACAGCAGCGGTGATTGGCCCACAGCCGGGTGGCCCAGCCGTCGTGCCAAGCCAATAACACATGCAAACCAACGCATATCTTGTTAAACTAATAAAATGGAAATCTGGAAGACAACACTGCTGGGAAGAGAGTGGTTCGGCTTCTTTGCGGCCGCTCTTGTTGCCTTCGGGTCGATATTCGCCACGGCCGATGGCCGTGCAAATTCCCATTCCACTGTTGAATTGGTGATGATGGAGGAAGAGGGATGCGGTTGGTGTGAACGCTGGCGAGAGGAAATTGGCGTCGTCTACAACAAAACGCCGGAGGGCCGTACTGCGCCCTTGCGGATTGTCGATGTTCACGAGCCGATGCCCAGCGATTTGCAGTTCCTGAAACCAGCATATTTCACGCCGACATTTATTCTTGTCAGCAAGGGGAGAGAGATCGGTCGGATCCAGGGCTACCCTGGAGAAGATTTCTTTTGGGCACTGCTCGGTCAGCTAATGACCAAGCTATCAACCGGGGCCGTAAAGGCTGAGACAACGAAATGAGCAATAAGACAACGGTCATGCTTGACCGGACAAAGTTCGAGGATGACTCACAAGTCGATGAGATGGCCGAGAATGCCAAGCATGCAACGGATTTCTTGAAGGCGCTGGCCCACGAGGCGCGCCTGATGATCTTGTGTTACCTGGCAAGCGGCGAGAAATCGGTGAAGGAGCTAGAGGATCTTCTCTCCCTGCGCCAGCCGACCGTCTCTCAGCAGCTCGCCCGGCTGCGCATCGAGGGATTCATCGATGCCCGCCGCGACGGCAAGATGATCTACTACAGCCTGGCTGACGAAAGGGCCAAGCTGATGGTCGAGCAAATTTACGAGATGTTTTGCAAACCTGGAGCGGGCCGGCGTTGAGGCGCCGGGCTGGAGGCGGCTCGTCACATCGGTTTGGTCCCCGTTGACCTGAGTCCCAATCAGCCCCGCACGCAACAACGGTCAAAGTGCCAAACCGGCACAGGCGTTCCGAACAAATGCAGAGGCCATGGAGGAAACAACCGCCACATTATCCGCTTTTGCGGTGGGCTTGGCCGGAGGCTTGGTTCTCGGCCTCGCCGCACGCCTTGGCCGCTTCTGTACGCTCGCGGCGATTGAGGACTCGCTGTTTGCTCACGACCACACGCGCTGGCGCATGTGGGTCTTGGCGATGGCGGTCGCAATGCTCGGGGTTTTTGCGGCGGAGTTCGGCGGCCTCATCAATCCGCAAAAACCCCACATCATTGCCAGCAGCTTCAATCCGCTTTCCACGATCCTGGGCGGTCTCATGTTCGGTGTCGGAATGGCCCTTGTGGGAACCTGTGGTTTTGGCACGATCGTTCGCCTAGGTGGAGGTGACCTCAGTTCCTTCCTCGTCTTTCTCGTGCTCGGCATTTCTGCCTTCATGGCGGCCTCCGGTCCGACGGCGCTGCTGCACCTCTGGTATCTCGACCCACTTGCGATACGCAACGAGCTGTTCGCCGATCCACGAATTCACACGGTGCTTGCCAAGCTCACCGGCATTGGTGCGATGCTTGTGCCGCCCCTCATTGCAGCGGGACTCATCGCTTGGGTCCTTGCCAAACGCGAGTTTCGAAACCGCCCCGGACGCTTGGCCTGGGGCGTCATCGTCGGTTTGGTCGTTGCGTTCGGCTGGATTGGTACCGGTTGGTTGGTCTTCGACGAATTCGACCCGCAGCCGATTGTCTCCTACACCTACATCCATCCCGTTGGCGCCAGCGTGATGTACGCCATGACCTCCACCAGCTCGCAGCTGAGCTTTGGTATCGGTAGCGTGCTCGGCGTTTTGTTTGGCGCATTCGCGGGCGCGCTGATCAAGAAAGAGTGGCGTTGGCAGACGCACGACGCGGCGTTCGAGGCCAAGCGGCAGATCCTTGGCGCCTTCCTAATGGGGACCGGCGGAATGTACGCGCTCGGATGCACATTCGGTCAGGGATTGAGCGCGGTATCGCTGTTGGCGGTCTCCGCGCCGCTGGCGTTGGGATCGATCTGGCTCGGCGCCTGGTTGGGTCTCCTCTACTTGATGGAGGGTAGCCTGAGTGGTCTGTGGCGCGGCGTGGTCCCCCCGCGCAGAAGCCCCAAGGCACCTGCCGAGTGAATCCAAAGCCGTGCACGGCATAAACCGTGCCGGATGTTGCAGTTTTGAACCCGTCTCTATTTCTCAGACTGCCGCGTAATGATAAACTGTCTTACATCCTGGGCGAATCCGTTTACCGGGTATCGGAAAGGAGATGGCCTTTCGAGAAATACAAAATAATGATGTAGCTCGATTGCAGATTTTCGCTGGCCTGCGGGGCCAACGGCTCATTGGAGATACAGATTGCGAACGATTTCACTAGGACTTCTGCTGATCATGGCTCTCTTGGCGGGGAGTGCCGTGTCCGTGCAGGCCGCACCCATTGATGGAACGTGGAGCGGTGGCGGGTACGTTAAGCCGGCAGATGGCAAGCGCGAGCGGGTTCGTTGCCGTGTCACATATCGCCGGCAGACCGCAAAGGTCTACAGCGTATCAGCCGTATGTGCTTCCGCCTCGGCCCAGATCCGGCAGACAGGTGAAATACTCAAAGTTAGCTCAACCCGCTACGTCGGCGATTTGTACAATGCCGAATACAACGTATCCGGGCGCGTCAGGATCCGGGTGCGGGGACGCAGCCAGTCGGTGTCCTTCTCCAGCTCGGCAGGGCGAGGCAGCATCACGTTGCGGAAGCGCTGAAGACGGCGGTCAATGAACTCACTTCGGCTCGAGGGCGGCGACACCGGGTAGGGTCTTGCCTTCGAGCCACTCGAGGAAGGCACCGCCTGCGGTCGAGACGTAGCTGAAATTCTGCGTCGCGCCACAGCCGTTGAGCGCCGCCACCGTATCCCCGCCACCGGCCACCGCGAGAACCTTCCCTGCAGCGGCCAGCTCGGCCGCCTTGCGCGCAGCGGCATCCGTGGCGGCGTTGAACGGCTCGATCTCGAAAGCGCCAAGCGGGCCATTCCAGACGATTGTTTTTGCGCCCTCGAAGCGGCGGCCAAAGTCCGCCACCGACTGCGGCCCGGCATCCAGGATCATCGCGTCCTCGGGACAGGCGTCGGCGGCCACCGTCTCATTAGGCGCGCCCGCCTTGAACTCTCGCGCCACGACAACATCGCTAGGCAGCACGATTTCACAGTTTGTCTGTTCGGCCTTCGCGGTGATGTCTCTCGCGGTCCCCGTCAGGTCATGCTCACACAGCGACTTGCCAACCGGTTTGCCCGCTGCGGCCAGAAACGTGTTGGCCATCCCTCCGCCAATGATGATCTGGTCGACCTTTTCAATGAGGTTTGCGAGCAGGTCGAGTTTTGTCGACACCTTGGCCCCGCCGACCACAGCGATCACGGGTCGTTCTGGCGCCGACAGTGCTTTTTCTAGTGCGGTTAACTCAGCTTCCATCAACCGACCGGCGGCGGCAGGCAGCAGTTTGGCGACACCGACCGTCGAGGCGTGCGCTCGATGCGATACCGAAAACGCATCATTCACGTAGATGTCACCCAGGCTGGCAAGTGCCTCGGAAAAGGACGGGTCGTTGGCCTCTTCGCCAGAGTAAAAGCGCACGTTCTCCAGAAGAACGACTTCACCGGGTGCAATCGCGCCAACCTCCCAAGGGGTTTCCGGCCAGCCATCTGCCGGCACTGCCAACCGGACGGGCGCCCCAAGCGCGTCGGCAAGCGGCTGCTGCAACACGTCGAGCGATAACTCCGGATTGGGCTCACCTTTGGGGCGGCCGCGATGCGCCAGCAGGATCGGATGTCCACCCTTGTCCAGTATCTCGCGTACTGTGGGCACGATCGCGCGGATACGGGTGTCGTCGGTGACCTTCCCGTCATGAATGGGAGCATTAATGTCAACGCGGATGAGAACCCGCTTACCGTCAACATCCACCTGATCGAGACTCTGGAAACCTGGCATCGTATTCCCCCGCGCTTGTGCTTCGAACGGTCAAGGATTTCGCCGGAGCGGTAGCGAAAACGCCAATCCCCATCACATGAGCGGGCGCGGATTTCCAGTACTGTTGGCGGGTTTCACCAGGCGAATTGTGCGGCACGATTTGCGGCCCGTTGGTCCAGCGGGCTGAAAAAGCAACGGAAAAATCGCGTCTACAACTTGTTCACAGGGACCTTCAGGTAGGTCTTGCCGTCCTCCTCGGCGGGCGGTAGCTGACCGGCCCGCATATTCACCTGCAACGAGGGAATGATGAGTTTCGGCATATCGAGCTGGGCATCGCGTGCCTTGCGCATGGCGATGAATTCCTCTCGGGATTTGCCGCCGCCAACATGGATATTGTTTGCCTTTTCCTCGGCGACCGTACTCTCCCAGCGAATTTCGCGCCCGCCGTTCGCTCCGTAATCGTGACACATAAACAGACGCATCTCGTCAGGTAAGGCGAGCACCTTCTGGATTGAATCAAAGAGTACGCCGGCATCACCGCCCGGGAAGTCCGCGCGAGCACTCCCGCTATCGGGCATGAAAAGCGTATCGCCGACGAATGCCGCGTCGCCCATGACGTGCGTCATACAGGCTGGCGTATGGCCGGGTGTGTGCATGACGAAGGCGGGCATCGTGCCAACCGTGTACGTGTCACCGTCATCAAACAGCCGATCGAACTGGCTACCGTCGCGCTGGAATTCGGTGCCTTCGTTGAAGATTTTGCCGAACGTATCCTGAATGATCGTGATGTTGCGGCCGATTCCGATCTTGCCACCGAGCTTTTCCTGGATGTAAGGCGCCGCCGACAGGTGATCGGCGTGAACATGCGTCTCAATCAGCCATTGCAGTTCAAGGCCGCGTGCGACGACGTCTGCGATGACGTGGTCGGCATGAGAAAACGTGATGCGCCCCGCCGCGTAATCGATATCCATGACTGAATCGATCACAGCACAGGCATTCGAGCCGGGGTCCTTGACGACATACGTAATCGTATTCGTGGCCTCATCGAAGAAACCTTTGACGTCAGGCTTCACCGACATATTGACGGCAGGATGCGTCATGGTTGCGACCTCATGATTGGCGGCCTTCGGGCGGAGCTTTCGAAGTGTTCTGCATCTCTCACGCAGACCGGTTTCAGACAGAACGGTTGCTCTGCGCTCAAACGAATACAGTGTTTCGAATATGTTCAAGTAGCGTAGAAATTCAAGACGCCACCTGGAATGTATGGCGAGCACATCTTTTGAAAAACAAAAAATGAGGGGCAAGGCACCCCTCATTCAAAGCGACCAATCGGTGCGTTATCCGAGCGCTTCGTTGCTCTTTTTCACCGCGGCCTGATCTCCAGACCGGAACCTCTCCGGCTGGCCGGCCGCCTTCGCCTTGTCAGCGTCGACATAGACTTCGCCGCCCATTTCACGGAACCTCCTCGACATTTCGGCCATACCGGCCTGCGGGTCGATCTGCGTTGTTTCTTCCGCGATCTCGACGGCCTCCTCGGTTTCACGCGCTTTTTGCTGGGCCGCGTAGTCACGCACGTCCTGGGTGATCTTCATCGAGCAGAACTTGGGTCCACACATGGAGCAGAAGTGCGCCACCTTATGGGCGTCCTTGGGCAGTGTTTCGTCGTGGTAGGCCATGGCCGTGTCGGGATCGAGTCCGAGATTGAACTGATCCTCCCATCGGAATTCAAAGCGCGCCTTGGACAGGGCGTCATCCCTAAGCTGGGCTGCCGGATGCCCCTTCGCGAGATCCGCCGCGTGCGCTGCGATCTTGTACGTGATGACGCCGGTCTTGACGTCGTCACGGTTGGGCAGCCCCAGGTGCTCCTTCGGCGTTACGTAGCAAAGCATGGCGCAGCCAAACCAGCCGATCATCGCTGCGCCGATGCCGCTTGTGATGTGGTCATAGCCAGGTGCGATGTCCGTCGTTAGCGGGCCAAGCGTATAGAATGGCGCTTCACCGCATTCGGCCAGCTGCTTGTCCATGTTGATCTTGATCTTGTGCATCGGCACGTGGCCGGGACCTTCGATCATCACCTGGCACCCTTTGTCCCAGGCGATCTTGGTGAGTTCGCCCAACGTCTCCAGTTCGGCGAATTGCGCCCGGTCGTTGGCATCCGCGATTGAGCCCGGACGCAGACCGTCACCCAAAGAGAAGGATACGTCATAAGCGCGCATGATCTCGCAGATCTCTTCAAAGCGCTCGTATAGGAAGCTTTCTTTGTGATGGGCCAGACACCACTTGGCCATGATCGAGCCGCCGCGCGACACGATACCCGTGACCCGCTCGGCCGTTAGAGGCACATAGGCCAGCCGCACTCCGGCGTGGATTGTGAAATAGTCGACGCCTTGCTCACACTGCTCAATTAGCGTGTCCCGATAAACCTCCCATGTG
>JARFQY010000358.1 GCA_029287535.1 Filomicrobium sp. | reverse complement strand
CACGCCATCTGGCCGGAAGATTATTTGATCGCCTTGCTACAGAATTTTCAGAGCACGACATCTTTTTTGATACGGCATCGATACCCATTGCTGTCAGTTTTGTAGACTATATAAAATCTGCAATGTCCGAGAGCGCTGTTTTCCTTGCTCTCATTGGAAGTCAATGGGTAAACAAGTCGTGGCAAAGGTCTTGGTTGTCAAGATTATATGGCAGGCCTTCAGCAGACAACGTTCAATTAGAAATAGAAATGGCATTCGAGCTTGGCCTGCCTATTCTGCCGATCTTGGTCGACGAGATGAAAATGCCTTCAACCAAGGTTCTCCCCGCAACAATAGCTGAACTGCACTATCTGAATGCGACACCACTGCGAAGTGGGCGGGATTTTCACGATGACTGTGATCGTATTCTTGAGACCATTAGGCCTTGGGTGAAGGCAGGCTGCTCTTTGAGACACTAGTAGTTTGATCAGGCTTAGACGCGCTCCTCCGCGCCGGCTATGAACTCCGCTGGTGACGCGGGCGCATAAGGCGGCCTGCGGCGGACGTGTGTGGACGCCCTGGTAAATGCAAGCAAATTCTTTTCTTCGGTGAGCATGTGGTCAGGCGCTGACGTGTGTCCGGCCTCGATGTGCGGCTCTTCACGCGCCGCTGGCCTGTATGGAGATGCGAGGGTTGGGTCCAATACGCTTACGCGCGCGCGATAGGCGCTGTCCGCCTGGCCTGGTTTTCCCAATCCCGTCTCAATGACCGTTTGCCCATACCTCCGATCGACCTGCTCACATCTTCCACAGCCTCGCAGCGTTCGTGCAGCTTAAGCGGCACGTGCTGGAGTTCGGTATATTCCTCCGTGAGCCATAAGTGCCCAGGCGATCCGCGCCATCGGTACGGTGGCAAGGAGAGTTGTTAGTATATTTTTCATAGCCAACCTCGAGCAGCTCCGCGCAGTTTTTTGACATAGCCTCAGATTCGGCTGGCGATGGCAATTTAGCGATCGGCTACAGCCCACAATGTTTGCCGAACATCTTAGATTTTCCAAGTGAGGTGAGGCAACGGCGTTGAGGAATTAGCAGCTAGTCACGTTCAATTCTTCTTCTGATGTGTACAGCCTCCTTAGCCGCCGGCACTTACCGATGTCAGTGTTCAACTTAGTCGCAGGAAGATCACAGCTAGGGTCCACGAGCCACAACCCTACGCAAATTAGTTTTAGAAGCGGCTAGTAGCGTTGACGTCACCTTTCGGAAACCGGGAGACTCGCTGTGATCCTCGACTCGATTTTGAGGCGTCAAGTCGAGATGCGCGAAAAAGCGGTTGAGCTATTAGAATGAGCGAAGTCTCGGCATTGCCTCAGCCAGCAGAACCTCACAATGCACATTGCAGGTCATCGAGCAGAGCTCCGATGACCCCCTTACCAGACGTGTACTCGCCATCGGGGTCGTGATACCCAGCCAATAATTTTTCAAGTTCGGATAGCACGCAGGCGGCATATTCCTTGCCATTGAGATCGGTTGGCACCGCCTGAATGATCTCACGCGAAGCGCTGATCGCCGATATTGCTACAGAGCGATCATATTCGCTTTCGCTGGCCTTTTGCGCATGCTTGTCGAGCAACGCGCGAACGATTTTCTGTTGGTGGGTCATATCGGGAGCATAGCCTTCATCAATAGTCCGCGTCACGGTAAGAACCTGCACTGTTGAGACGCGTTCGCCTAGGACATCAGGCTGTGCCAACCTATTTTGGTGTGACATCAGCCGAAAATCGGAAAATAGGGATTGGAACATAGGTCCGTGTACGGACTAATTTTTGGTTACCGACTATATCCGTCTTCGGGTCTTTCAGACAGGATGAGGTTCCAGCGGAAAGCGGATTTGCATCGTCTGGGTTGTTGATTTGGACGGCTTGCTCAGCCATCACGCTAAGCGAGATCCTCACGAAGCCTATCTAGATAATCCGACCACTCCTGCATCATGCGCCGTCTCTGCTTCAGGAAGGCTGTACGATTATAGGCACGACCATTTGGATCACGAACCTCGTGCGCTAGCTGCTTTTCGATCCACTCAATCGGATACCCCTTCACCTCTTCCAAGAGCGTTCGGGCTATAGCCCTGAAGCCGTGAGCAGTCTGTTCACTTTTATCAATTCCAAGTCGTCGCAATGCCGCGTTGATTGTATTCTCAGATATTGGGCGTGTTCGCGTTCTCGAACTTGGGATAACGAAGGCGGACGCCCTGGTGAGCGGGTGCAGTTCCTTGAGGACAGCCAGCGATTGCCGGGAAAGCGGTACGATGTGGTCCGTATGAGTTTTTGACACCTTGTATCGCCACTCCGCCTTCTTGAAATCAATGTCGTCCCAACGCGCCCGGCGCAACTCACCTGGCCGCACGAACACAAGTGGTGCGAGGAGCAATGCACAGCGAACGATGAAAGAGCCCTCATAGCCCCAGATTGCCCGCAACAGGTGGCCAACTTCCTCAGGGTCGGTGGTCGCTGAAAAGTTCTTCGTTTTGGCTGGAGGAATAGCCCCTTTGAGATCCTGGGATGGATCGCGCGTTGCACGGCCTGTCGCAATTGCGTAGCGAAACACTTGCCCAGCAACAGTGCGGGTCTTGTGCGCAGAATTTACGGCACCTCGCTCTTCTATGCGACGCAAACACGCCAACAGAGCCGGGGCACCGATGTCGTCAGGCGCTTTCTTACCAAGCCAAGGAAAGAGATCAGCTTCGAGCTGTCGCGTGACCCGATTGCGGTGCCCGATAGACCAGTTAGCACCATGCCGTGCGAGCCATTCGCGCCCGATGGCCTCAAAACTGTCGGCTACAACGCGACGGGAATGCTTCTCTGCCTTTTTGGCTTCACTTGGATCAATGCCATCTGCGAGCAAGCGACGCGCCTCGTCTCTGCGTTCACGAGCACGCTTCAGTGAGACGTCAGGGTATCCCCCCAGCGCGAGCCTCTTCTCTTTGCCTGCGAACCTATACTTGAAGCGAAAAAGCTTACCGCCAGACGGACTCAGCTCAACGTAAAGACCGCGCTCGTCATATAGCCGCCTTGGCTTTGCTGCAGGCTTCGCCGTTCTTATGGCTGTGTCAGTCAATGTCATGGGGCGCTTTCTTCAAATACACTGCTACTCCTAGGCCCGATGCCCCCAGCAAGCCTGCTATGCCCCTAAGAATGCCCCCGTTATGCCCCGGATGCCAAAGGACCTCTCCGGACGCAGTCAAACTGCTCTTCTGAAATTATTAAATATTATTATAGGATTATGGGCAATGCCGGATGTGGCTGGACACCCATGTGGCGGAGGGAGAGGGATTCGAACTCACTTTTAAGAAATTGAAATATCTTGATATTTCTGCCCAGATTATCTTACCCCCACCCTTTAGAGCCGCAACGGGAATAAGTTCGAGCCCCAACGCAGGGACGAATAAGAGGTGACCACCACCGCCTGGAAAAGACCGGTGTTCGATGAGCAGCTGTCTTGCTGTCATTCAGCAGCGGTTTGAGCTCCTTGATTCCGCTGCGGACCATCAGCCGCTTTAAGCCTGGCAAGCAGTGATCGAGATAGCCTCAGCACGCACTGGCGATACTTATTCACAGTCTCGCGCCTATCGCGATCGCAAATAATAGACCTCAACACACACCCAAAATTTACTGATAAAACAAATATTTATTATATAAAAAACAGATTTGATTCGGCAACGGCGTCAATCAATACTTGACGGATACTTTGGATTAGAATAAGAAATACTTGACACGCTCGACATTCCGCATGAAGCTTCTTGCAATAGCAGGGAGGTTCCCAATGCCGCACAACATTTTGCCGGCTGAGATAAATGAGCTGATTGCGGCGACCGCTGAAGAGACTGCCAAAGCTCTTGAGAAGCGTCTAATCGCTAGCTCTCTCGATACATCTAACTCCAGCTCCAGGTTGCTCACTGTCAGTGAGGCATGTCGCTACCTCGACTGCTCTAGAGCAACGCTGCGCCGTCTTGAAGACGCCGGCGATCTTGTTCCGAAAAGATTCGGCCGGCGCGTTCGCTATGAGCGTTCAGCGCTCGACAAATACATCGATAAGTCAGGACATACGTGACGGGCCGCACGAAAGATAAGTGCCGGTCGTAGCACCGCGCTGTTCTGAAATTCTTCCATCAACCAACTTCATTCGCCGTGGCTCCAAGTGGCCGCGGGAGACCACGTGCGCGCAGAACCAGCCATGACAAACAATTCCATTTTTCAAGACGGCACACATGAAAGCCAAATGCATTGCCCTTGCCCTTGGCGGTCACAGGTTGGGGGCCCATTGGATGGCTCACTGCCCCGCACACCGAGACCGGACTCCCAGCTTATCAATTCGAGATGCCAACAACGGAATTGTATTGGTTCACTGCTTTGCCGGATGCAGCCAGCGCGAAATAATTACCGCCCTCACCGATCGCGGCTTATGGCAACTGTCGTTCAACCGCCCATCTCAGCGGACCTGGGAAATTGGATCGGATTATGTCACCAAACTCGACCGAGACCAGGCGGAAAAGACAAAAACTTCATTCCGCTTATGGAATTCAGCAAGTCCAATAGATGGCACTTTGGCTGCAGATTACCTCGCCTCGCGCGGACTGACGCTGTCACTGCCAACAGCGATCCGTTTCCATACGTGGTTGAAACATCCGTCAGGCGATACGTGGCCCGGTATGATTGCACTCGTGACGGGGGGCGTGGATGCCAAGCCGCGCGCCATTCACCGCACTTTCCTTGCGCCCGACGGAAGTGGCAAAGCGCCTGTCAAACCGGCGAAGATGATGCTTGGACCCTGCCGCGGTGGAGCGGTCCGTCTTGGCAACCCCAAGACAGTCTTGATGGTGGGCGAAGGAATCGAAACCTGTCTCTCAGCCATGCAAGCAACGAATTACCCCGCTTGGGCCGCGCTGTCGGTGGCAGGCTTGAAGGCGCTTCATTTACCCGCCGAGGTCCGAGAGGTGATCGTTCTAGCAGATGGCGACAAGGCAGGAGAGGCAGCCGCATTGGAATGCGCTCAACGCTGGAGTGGTGAGGGAAGGCGCGCACGAATTGCGCGCGCTCCACTTGGGCAGGATTTTAACGATGTTCTTCGTAGCGATGTTTTAAGGGGGGAGCCGAATGATTAAGCCTAACGAAGCGCGCCTTTCTTCAATGATTGAAAACGCCGAGGAGATTTCGAATTCCCACACTCCAATCCAAGTAACAAGCGCGAAGCCTCGCCTGCACGTGGATTCGTGCAATCCAGATCGAACTCTCGCTGATCTGCGCGCTATTTTGGCAAGTAATTCTGAACTTTTTGACCGCGGCGGACCGGTACGCTTGATCAAAGATCCAGAGACTGGTCAATTGGTCGCGAGCCGTTTGACTGCAGACAATGTCGTGCTGCTAACGCACCAGGTTTCCCGGCCCTGGTCGATTAAGAAGCGGCAAGATGGCCTTCAGGTGGTTGATACGTGGCTACCAAAGTCATTCGCCAACATGTACATCGAGTGGACCGGGGAATGGCATCTTTTACCTCTCGGTGGCATCACCTCGGCGCCAATCATCAAACGTGATGGAACAATCGTCTACAACGCGGGTTACGATCAAGAAACTTGTGTTTATCTGAGCGCCGACGTCGACATCGCAGACCGGATACCTGAACACCCCACCAAGGAGGATTCGAGCAACGCTATTCGAGTCCTGCGTCAACAGCTCGAAACCTTTTGCTTTGCAGATGCCCCCACAACCTCAGTCCCCGGCTCCGACATAGAGCAGGTCGACCTCTCGAAGCCACCAGGTGATGACGAAACGGCCGCAATCGCTGCTCTATTGACGGCCGTCGCGCGGTCTAGTCTTGATCGTGCCCCGGCTTTCCTATTTGGCGCACCTTCAATATCCGGTGCCGGAGCAGGTAAGGGCCTCTTGGTAAAATGCATCTGCCAAATAGCTTTCGGGCAGGCGCCCTATGCAGTGACTGCCGGCGAGAACGCACAGGAGTTGGAAAAACGCATCGCTGCTGAGCTGATGGCGAGCAATCCAGTTTTGTTCCTCGACAATCTCAACGACACCGCGCTGAGGTCCAACCTGCTCGCAAGTGCGCTGACCGAGAAATATGCGCGCGCGCGCATCTTAGGCAAATCCGAAATGGTTCCCCTAAGGACTTCGGCATTCGTTGTTCTCACCGGCAACGGACTGTCAGTCTCGGAAGACCTGGCTCGTCGGATTATCGAAATTGAATTTGACCCACGAACCGAGGATCCTGAGGCGCGCCGCTTTCCCACCGATCTCTACACAAACACGCAACGTGACCGGCTCACGTTGTTGGCTGCAGCGCTCACGATTCTGCGTTGGGGTCTGCAACAGGAGCAACTTGCATCGGGGCGACCGTTAGGCAGCTTTGAGCAGTGGTGCCAATGGGTTCGTGATCCACTCTTGGAGCTCGGCTGCAGAGACCCAGTGGAGCGCATGAGCCGCGCAAAGCACAGGGACCCACGTCGGCAACAAATCAGCGAAATCTTCGAAGCGTGGCACCGCCGTCATGGCACGAAGGCTGTGCTAGCAAATGAGCTTCACGACGAGGTGAGGCAGTTGTTGGACCCGCACAAAAGAGGCCGCCAGTATGTCGTCAGTCGCCTCAAGCAGTTGGAAGGGACCCGCATAGGCGGTTTTATGCTCCTACGAGAGTGCAGTAAGGGCAAATGGAGCAAGAACCGTTATATCCTCGATCGTCTTACAGATTGAAGCGTGTGACGGATAGGGGTCATGGGGGGTCATGGTGCCACCTCGCCGAGTTCGCAAACGCGCGTGCCCCTATGCCCCCCTATGATTTTCTCATTGCGTTGCTGCTCTCCAGCTGGGTTGTAGATCCAGACGCTCGGCCCCTCGCGTAGCCGCTACTCCGTTTGGCCTGAATCGACCCACGCTGCTCGACATCGAATCGGCTATCTTCAGCCTTGTGCTTTTTGAGGTGCGCCAATCGCCTAGGGGTTTGAAATGAATAAGAAAACAGAAAAATATGTTCTTGGCGAAGCTAGGCATCGCGTAACAAGGCGCGCCACCACGTCGCAACCTGAATTCCGATACAAACAACCACGCCGGCGGAAGCTGGAACCAACGGAGCAAACGTTCGGGACCCTTCGCTCACTTGCCAGCCGCATGTGCACGCAGAAGGAGGCCGCGGCCATTCTTCAGGTCCATCCAGACACGCTTCAGAAGTTCTTCCGAGCGTACCCAGAAGCCAGGGAAGCCTGGTATCAAGGAAAAGACCTCGGCCGCGTGCAGTTGCGCCAGCTTCTCTGGGAGCAAGCGAAGCAAGATCCAGCTCAGGCCAGGTTCCTGGCAAAGCAAAAATCTTGGCTCGGGTACCAGGACATCCCGGCGCCTGCAGAAGTCGACGTTACTGTCCAGGAGCTGACCAAAGAGGAGCGTCTTGCCAGGATTACGGAGCTTCAGGAAAAGGTGCTGCAGGGGACACGTCGCTGACTGGCTGGCAACGCTGCATGCGCCAGCACTCGTTTTACGGATTGGCGTCGGGCCCATATCGGCGGATCACGATGTGCTTGCCGAATACCACTTCAGTGTTTGGCGTGCCGAAGCTCGTCCAACGATTAAGAAACTCCTCGACCTGCTCCACGGTGCCCTGACCAGTACGCCCATGAATGACCCAGAGTGTCCTACCATTATTGAAGCGGTCTTTAACGATCGGCATATCATGAAACTCCGTAGCCTTGACGGCAGCAGCACCCGCGCGGTCGAGGTACGCCGCGAGGACGATCCGAGCTAGGCCGGTATCGGTGATCATGACATCGCTCGGGCTCCCATGTTCAGCCAAATACGTGGCGGCGAGGTCCCAGCGAGGCTTCGTCTCGGACGCGTAATAGGCGGCCAGAGAGAGCGCCGCGCTCACGGCCAGGCAACCGGCGAGGAGGGGCTGCATCTTACGAGGCAGGGCGGCGACACCAATGCCGACCAATACAAAATAGGGGCCGGTGCTCCACAAAAGATAACGAGAAATGAACATGGGATGGGCAAGCGATACGAGAAGGAGGATCAGCGGCATAGTTGCTATGGCAGTGGATAGCGTAATCAATATCCCCAGTCGGGTGCGAAGCGACCAAACACCTAACAGCGCGAGCGCGGCAACCAAGATACCAAGCCCCGGGACTATTGCGGGCATCAAGTTAAGGGTCATCAAGTCAGACACACGCAGCCCAAATGCAGCGGCGAAGACGTTATGGACCAGCTCCCAGGTCAAATCGGGCGTCCAGTCGAGACCCCGCAGAGGGGCTTCGTAATTCGAATTGGCAAGAGCCAGAAGGCCCGGAAGCCAACTTAACATGACGGCCAAATTGGCAGCCGCCCACGGGCAGATCGACCAATTACGCGGTGTCAGTCCGACCCACCAAAGCCAAGCCGCCACGAGGTTGACGGCCACGAACCAGGGGGCAGAAACGCTCAGCGTATTGAGCGCCAGGCTCATCCCGAGTACATAGGCAACCCATGGCAAAACTGCGGGTTGGTTTCCATCGCCCAAGGACCTGGCCGCCCTGTCCGCCGAAATTATGCCGATAAATCCCCACAGCGAGAGAAGTATGGCTGCAGATGTTAGCGTGTAGCTCCGTGCCTCTTGTCCGAACTGAACTTCCAACGGTGACAGCGCCATGAGTACACCGGCGACACAGGCGGCACTCACGCGGCCGGACACCCTGTAAGCGATGCTTGCGACGAGGTAGACACAGACGGCGCCAAGAACCGCTGATGGCAATCTCACCATCCAAGCCGACCAGTCGGCACCTACGAATGGGCTCACCGCGAGGAAATAGGTCGGATAATGCTTATTGTGAAAGGCGTCAGCAATAAGCTCCCAGAATGGAAGGCTTGCGCGCTTCAGGGTTAAAATTTCATCATACCATAGCGGCTTGTCACCCAGCCCGAAGAGACGTGCTGCAAGTGCGATTGCTGCCAGTGCTAGGGGAATTGCCAACGCTAAATGAACGCGACGGCGCAGCGGCAGGCGCCATGCGACAGAACTAACCTCGAAGTTTTCGGGAAACCGCTGGAGAACGCGAGTGGTGACCAATCTCGTGCTCGTGTGCGACGTCTTAAGCTGAGTCATCCTTCTAGACTGGGCCCACCTGTCCACCACTATTCATTCGCCCAGTTCGATACACAGCAATCCGGACGATTTCCAGGCGCCAAAGCCTACATCGAGCTGGGCGTGCCAACGAACATCACGGTCAAGCCATCGATCACCGAAAGCAGTGACTGGTCGCTCCGACATGGTGAGAACCCCGTCTCGGAACCACGGGAACAGAAAAGTAAGCATCACAACGACACGAGCTTTCCTCCGCGCGTAACCCTATCGCACACTGCGGATGGCTAAGAGGTGGGGATGACAAAAACAGCAAAGCAGAGCGCAAGGCGAATCCTTAAGGTCTTACGAGACCGGGGTGTGCAACAAAACCACGACGGGCAACTGATCTGGTTGTTGGAAGCCTTCGCCGGGCGTCCGTGGACCCTCAGAGACCTCCGAAGAGGCCTCACCTATGCGCTTGATCAAGATTGGATCCGGGGCAACGGCGAGCGGATAACGCGCCTTTTGTAGATTTGCCTCTCTCTGGGGCGGTTCTTCTAACGGGCTAACATGCTGTTGAAGGCTGCGCCCCCAAGGCTGACGAGGCCTCAAGCTTCCGCATCATGCGCGCTCCGGCGCGACATCTCGAAGGCAGTCAAACAAAGGCCACCGGATCGGAAGGAATGATCCGGTGGCAGGGGGGGGTATCGATCGCGACAGTGATCGATTTGGCTCCTGAGCTTGGCGCCGACGGGGGTGATCAGCACGGGGGTCAGCTGATATTTCAGCGCTGCTCTTGAAGCCAAACTAAATATACTAAGGTTGCAGATAAATCCAATTGATGATTCTCAAAGCATCCCTGTGTGGTCCGATTTGTCGCAGCCGCAAGGCAGAAATGGGCCAGGCTTCGACCAGGGCGAGGCGCAGAGCAAGCGCGGTATGAAAGCCGCTATTTGTAGATTTGACGATTACACCTCTTAATAGTCATGACGGTAACGGGACATGCGG
>JARFQY010000136.1 GCA_029287535.1 Filomicrobium sp. | reverse complement strand
TGATGTCGCGCGGACCGTCCGTGGTACCGAAGTGAGCGGCATGCGGAAACGACCCGCAACGGCGCTTGAGATCGGCAAAGACACGGTAACGACCCTCGCGATGCAAAGCCGCAATCGCGTCATCGAATTTCTTGGCGTAGTCCATGAAGCGCTACCCGTTCCCTGTCTTGAGGGTTCTTGCTTACTCTGCCACCGACCACTGGTGCCGACGGCGTGACCCTACATATTCAATTAATTCTAAGCTTAGCCAAGGCCTAACTTGGGCACAATGCGACCGAAGTGTGGCGTCCGGCTGCTAGAGCCTTGTTGAAATGATTAACTACGGGCACCGAGCCCTGCTTTGCTAAAAGTCAAAAAGTGCTCATTTGAGAATTGGCCAAACGGCCTAGAGGGCGCGCGACAAAGTCGCAAACGCCCGTCAATTCGAGCGTTCCGAGGTTTTAGAGAACTCTATGGTGCGTCGGCAATCAGGACTGCAGATCGCAATTGACGCTTCCGATCGGCGATTGTGATGGGCCGCGGTGATCGGTTCGAACGGTCGGCAGATGCCAGGTTTCCAAGGGCGTGCGAGACCACTTGCCGCGCTGTATCAAGGTGCCGTGCGAGCCCTTCGTGAGACCTTCGTACAACCTCACGGCCGTCCACCGACGCGAGCAGTCCCGCTCCGTCAGCGCCGGCCGTGCGCAATAGAGTTTTCCGAGACTCAAAACCAAGCGGCGGTTTGTCAGTAAGCGGACGCGGCGCGACCGATGCCGTCCTTGCGATAGATATCGCGGCGGACCTGAATGACACCATCGGCGGTCGCCCAAGCCGTAATGTAAGCCATGTAGAGTCTGACCGGCCGTTTCAAACGGACGTTCTTCGACTTACCGCTGTCCTTCATGTGTAGGACCTGCGACTTGTTCCATCCCTTATTGCCGGCGAGAAGCCAGGCGGACAGGTCCTCGATGTTGTGAACGCGGACACAGCCGGAGCTCGCAGCGCGAAAGTTCCTGCCGAACAGGGATTCGGATGGCGTATCGTGCAGGTAGACGGAATACCCATTGTGGAAGTTGACCTTGACGAAGCCCAACGGATTGTCCTTGCCGGGCTGCTGTCGGTAGGACAGCCGGTGCGGCATTGACGAGCGCCACTTGATCTTTTCCGGATTGAGCTTGCGGCCGTTGCCGTCATAGGCGTCGATCCCATACTTGACGAGAACGTTCTTGCCGGCGCGCTCCATCCGGCGGCCTTTCGGGATGAGGTCCTTTGAAACAACCGTCGGTGGCAAACGCCAAACCGGATTGAAATTCAGCTCGTGAATGCGCGACGTCAGAATGGGCGTCTTGCGGCTGATCTTGCCAACAACGCCAGCATGGCGGCTGACCACTCGGTTGTTCTCCACCGCCTCGATTTGGGCGGCCGGAATATTGACAACGACGTAGCGGCCTTTCTTTGTCTTGTTCACGTACTGGCGCAACCGTGACAACCCTTTTCTGAGCTGCTTCAGGCGCGACTTGGCGGACACGTTCAATGCGGCTCTCGTACGCCGGCCGACGATGCCGGTCGGTGCCAGACCATTGGTGGCCTGGAAGCGCTTCACCGCTCGCTCGACGTAATAATCAAAATGCTGTGGTGACCAAGATTCACCGGCTTCCAGCTCACCGGTCATCTGCAGTCGCTTGCGTAGCAGTTCAACTGCCCGATCGCTTGTTCCCGGTGCCAAATGAACGCGTGGGATCGCTTTCCAGCCGCCCTTCTTGACGATTACTTCGTATCGCTTGATGGCCTTCTTCGTCGCCGCAATGTTGGCGGACGACAGTGTCGGATATCCCGGGGGAGGATTGGCCTGCCAACGTCGCGTGAAGCCGATATCGGAGCTGCGATCTTGCGAAACGAGTTCGGCGAATGGATTCCACTGGCCAGGAGCGTAAGCCGCTGCTGGTCCCGTGCCGACAACCAAGCCGAACAACGCAGTGAACAGAACCATCGTTGCGGCCAAGCGAATTGGATGCGAGCCGATCAAAATCCTCACCCCCCTAGCAAATTCGCAATTACGCTGAACCCCACTTGCAGATCGAAACATACCGTCGACCGCCACAGGCCGAACTCGCTGCAAGCCAATTGCTGACTTCGTGATGCAGAACGTGCGGCAATTGCGCCGCGAATTGAAGTCACAGGTCTGGTATCTGACAAATCAAGGGGGACACTGATGCCCTCCCGCAACAAAATGCATTCCCTGCAAACAGAAAAAGCCGCGGTCACCACCGCGGCTTCAGCAGATTTGGAAGTCCTGGATTGGCCAGCGCCGACTTAGAGGCGATAGCGGATCTGGTCTGTCCAGAAGCGCTCAATGCGAAACAGGGACCGATTGAGCGTGCTGAGGTCGTCCCGGCGAACCTCGCCAACGGAATCGAGCGAACCCAATTGGCGCTCGTACAAATCTCGAAGGACTTTGCACGCATCATGCCCTTTGGAGGTCAGGCTGACACGCACCGAACGCTTGTCGGTCTCGGATCGCTTGTAATGGATGTACCCCATATCAACCAATTTCTTCAGGTTGTAGGACACATTCGAACCGAGGTAGTAGCCCCGCGTCCTCAGTTCCCCCGCGGTCAGTTCGCTGTCACCGATATTCTGCAGAAGAAGTGCTTGAACTGGATTCAGCTCCGAACCACCGGAGCGGTCGAACTCATCCTTGATGACGTCGAGAAGAAGACGGTGCAAGCGTTCGATCAAACGCAGTGCCTGCAGGTACTCGCCCTCGAAGGAATCTTCTGTTTCAGGCGCTGCGTGACGCGCCATGTCAAACGCTAAACTCATTAGACTGCCTTTCGCTTTATTCGCTCCGGTTCGCCCGGGTTATCCGAAAGGTAAGCCTGACTGCTAAAGGTTAGCTAAATAGATATAGTAAAAAAATAGTACCGCACCTTTTTGTAAGACTTATTCAATAGTCGTGACCCATTTTGACACTATTTATACTTGCGGAGCCTGTCCCACCAAAACATCTACCCCAATATTCGACTAACAATCGTCCCAAAATGACAAGTATTTAACCTTAGTCGTCGCGCATTTTAACTTTTGCCAGACGCAGCCGCCGTCAACACAAAAAAATGCGTTAACTGAACTCTTCGCGCCCTCGGACGGTGTGCAGTGGCTCTTTTTTTGCGATTTACAACGGATTCAGGGCATTGCCTGCAATTGCTCCCGGGTCGGAAGCTGCAATTCTTCATCGAGCAGGGCGAAGTAGGCATCAACGCGTGCCGGGTCCACTTCCGCTAAGGACGCCGGGCGCCACTTCGGCGACTTGTCCTTATCGATCAAGAGCGCGCGAACGCCTTCGGCGAAGTCATTGTCCTCCAAGAAGCGACACGCCAAACGATAATCGCGAATAAGGGTCTCTCGAAGGTCCTCGCCGCGCGCCTGCCTAATGTGGCGAAGCGAGACCTCCAAAGACATTGGCGCGCGTTGCATCAGCTCCTGTCGGACGGCATCGGCCCAAGCCGCTTCACTCCCGGTGACCGAATCCAAACGCTCCAGAATGGCGGTCGGGGTGGGCGCAGAGAAGCAGTGCGAGACCGTCAACGCATGGCGCATCAGTTCGCTTTCTCCGGGGTCGGCGTGGCGTTCATCCAGCAATTGATCAATGGGCCAGGCTTCGCTCAGCTGTTCGACCACCTCGTCGAAGCGTGCGGCATCGAAACAGTGCGACACAAGACCCAAGGCAAAAGCATCAGCACGACCGATCGTGCGGCCCGTCAATCCAAGATAGAGGCCCATTTCATGGGGCAGGCGCGCGAGGACATGGGCGGCTCCAACATCCGGGAACAAACCAATCGCCGTCTCGGGCATCGCAAAGCGGTAGTTTTCGCCCGCCACCCGGTGGGTATTGAATGCCGTGAGGCCAACACCAGACCCCATCAGCACACCGTCGATCAGTGACACGGAAGGCTTCGAAAAGCACTCTAACTGCCAGTTCATCGCATATTCGTTCGCGAACATCGTTCTGGCAGCTGTCGGATCCTCCTTGTAGGTCGCGATGATCTTGCGCACGTCACCACCAGCGCAGAACGCTTTTTTGCTGTTCGATCTCAAAGCCACGCCGTAGATGATCGGGTCCTTGGCGAAGTCGGGCAGCGCCTCAACGATGGCCGCACGCATCTCGCTATCAAAGGCATTCAGCGCCTCCGGCCGGTCAAGAGTAATCACGGCAAGGGCGTTGAGTCTTTCAATCCGGATGCCGTGATGCGTCGGGCTCGTGTCGTTGGGCATGACTTCCTCAATCCGATGCGGACGAACTTGCCGCCAGGACGGACAAGTGATTAACTTTTTGGGCAATTGATTCGAAACCATCGCAGCCGTGCACGGACTGCTTATGGCCGTTCGGTTTGTAAGTGGCGATATCATCGCTTGCGGGGTGCCTTCAACCAGCTAAGCGGGATTGCCGCTTTAGCTTGTGTATCAGTCGTCTGAAGCGTTTTGATATTTGCGTGACGGCGTCCTCTGTCGAGAAGGACGCCGGCCCAGTGGTCCCACAGTCGTGAGTTACCAGGCCTCTTTTCCTGCGCGAGCAGCGAAGGCGGGAGGAATTTGTGTGCGGGGTCGTTTGGATCACCGCGCCAAAAGGGGGAAGCGATGACCGTGACACTCCGGGTAACGGAGCTTGCGACCGTGGTCGCGGCACTCAGCACCTACGGCGCCCAGCACGCCGGGGCGCAGTCGTTTTACGAGAGAATTACGAGCGTTGCGCGGACCAAGGTGGAGACCAAACCCCGGCGGCCTAGCGTTAAACCTTCCCGGCCGAAACCGGTCGCCGACGCCGCAGTGCCTCTGCCGACGAAACCGGTCGCCCACGTCGCAGTGCCTCTGCCGACGAAACGCGTCGCTCAGCCCAAGAATTCCGAAAAGCCTGCAAAGCAAGACTCTGACGCGGCGGCAACGACCTGGCCGCGCGCCGAAATCGGACTCGCCAAGGCACGCTGCAATTTCCTTCTGAGTCATGCCAAGGCCGAAGTCGTTCAACTGGAGCCGATCCGGAGGGGGCCTTGTGGGGACCCCGCTCCAGTCAAACTCATCAGCCTTGGAACCAAGCCGAGGGTCGTGTTGGATCCGCCAGCTCTGGTCAACTGCGATATGGTCAAATCCCTGAGCGACTGGCTTGTGAAAGACCTTCAGCCGCTCGCACGAAAACACCTCAAGTCTCCGATTGTAAAAATCGAAACGATGAGTTCGTACTCGTGCCGAAACGCCTACGGGCGAAAGAACACCCGACTGTCTCAGCATGCGCGCGCCAATGCCATCGACATCCGCGGCTTTGTGACGGCGAAGCAGGCACGGACGCGGCTGGTATCGCACTGGGGGCCGACGTCCCGCGACCTCAAACGCGCTGCCCGCTTGGCCGTGGCACGCGCGAAGAAGAAGCGCGAGGAACTGGCGGCTCAAAAAGGCGATGCGGCGAAGAAAACTGACAAACTGCCAGCAAACGGCGAGGCGGTCGCGATCAACACTGGCAGCACAATGAATCCAGCCAGCGTTACAATGCGCCCGTCGTTAACGGCAAATGCGGCATCCATAGCTCTTCGCGGTTCGTCGCGAGCACCGGATTCGGGAGCGTCGGGCCTGGGACTTGCTCCAAGCCGCTTGGGGGGCCCTGCGATTTCCGCGCTCGCCGCCGCCATCGAGGCTCAAGAGACACCCTCGTGGCCGGTCTACCTGGTCTCTAAGAACGTTTCGGAGTCGCAGGCCAGGACACCGAATGCGCGTTTTTTGCGAAGTGCACATAGGACAGCCTGCAAAATATTCGGTACGGTACTGGGGCCGGAAGCGAACAACACGCACCGCGACCACTTCCACGTCGACCTTGCCCGGCGCCGCCTCGGGTCCTACTGCAGATAACTTCGTTCCAACCGAGAGTTCATGTCCTCAAAGCGAAACGGCGATACCAGCGATCCTCTTGCAACCCGCTCGGACGGATCGTTTCCGGCGGTGCGGATGCGGCGCAACCGGCAGGCGCAATGGACCCGCCGTCTCGTCGCCGAAAACCGACTTGCAACCGATGATCTGATCTGGCCGCTGTTTGTCATTGAAGGCGAGAACAAGCGTGACGCGGTGCCCTCGATGCCTGGTGTTGACCGGCTTTCGATTGACCTAGCCGTTGCAGCCGCACACGAAGCCGCCGACCTGGGCATTCCCGCCATAGCGCTGTTTCCCAATACGGAGGCAAGTCTGCGCCGGGCCGATGCGGCCGAAGCCTTCAACCCCGACAATCTCGTGTGCCGCGCAACGCGCGCCGTTCGCGAAGCCGGTCTCGATATCGGGATCATCCTCGACGTCGCGCTTGACCCCTATACCAGTCATGGTCACGACGGCCTGCTGATCGGCGATCGAATTGACAACGACGCCACGCTCGAGGCTTTAGTGCGTCAGTCACTGGTCCAGGTTGAGGCTGGAGCTTCGGTACTGGCGCCATCGGATATGATGGACGGGCGTATCGGCGAGATCCGCCGCGCACTGGAAGTTGCCGGCTACAAAGACACGCTACTCATGAGCTACGCCGCGAAGTACGCCAGCGCCTTTTACGGACCGTTCCGGGACGCCGTTGGCTCTTCTTCGAATCTGAAGGGCGACAAGCGCACCTATCAGATGGACCCTGCGAATACCGATGAAGCGATCCGCGAGGTGACGCTCGATATCGCCGAGGGCGCCGACATGGTGATGGTAAAGCCTGGGCTTCCCTACCTAGATATCGTGCAGCGCGTTTCGCATGAATTGCGCGTACCCACATTCGCCTATCAGGTGTCGGGGGAATACGCGATGCTGATGGCGTCGGCGGAGCGGGGCTGGCTCGACAAGAACCGTACAATGCTGGAGAGCCTGATTGCCTTCAAACGCGCTGGTGCGGCGGGCGTGCTCAGCTACTTCGCGCCTGAAGCGGCAAAGTTGCTGCGGGCCGAGGCGTGATGCTCAACCCTTAACTTCAGCAAGGCGATCGGGGGCCGCTGGAACAAGGTTGACGCTTTCTCCGCAACCACATGCACCTTGCTGGTTGGGGTTATTGAACACGAAGCCAGATGACAACTTATCGACCTGATAGTCCATTTCGGTCCCGAGCAAGTACATGACCGCCATCGGGTCGATCAGAATCTTGATGCCCTTTTCTTCAATGACTTCATCGAACTTGCCGATCTCTTCGGCCCATTCCATGGTGTATTCCATGCCCGCGCAGCCACCTTTGGTGACGCCGAGCTTCAAAGCGATCGCACCAGGACGGTTGGCCATGATTTCCGCAACGCGCTTGGCCGCGGAGTCGGACAGGGACATAACCTTCGGGCGCGGGCGATTAGCTGTCGTCATGGGGTTGCCGTTCCTCAGTATGGGTCTTGGTCTCAAACAAGATTAGACGCTTAGCATATAAGATGCGAGACCGTGCAGACAACATAGTGGTGCGGTGAGAGGAAAGCGAAGCGGGGTGAAACCACGTCAATAAGGGACTGCGGGCTGCCTATGGGGTGTGGTCGCTCCCACGGTGAAGACGCGCATCTGATGCCGATGGTCTTTAGCAAGAGCAACCACTGGCACCGCGGTGGGTGAAGATGTGTCGAGCTTGCGGGAATTCAAATCAGACTGTCAAAAACTGTACGGTTGCAAATGCATTAAAGAACGACTGGAACTTCAACTCTTCAAAATAATCAGCTTTTCTTTTTTCTCCGCGGCTTTCCTTGATCCTGTGTTTCTTGTTCGCCGCCGCGCCCTTCATAAACCGAGTCACAACGCTCATAACGAACGCCAGTGAAAAGGATGACCTTGCCCTCGGGCGGACTGCCGTCCGCGCTATGGGATCTTTCCGCTCTTGGTCCGAGCAACTCGCGCATCTGCGCAAAGTCAATAATCGTCGCCATCTTTGCCCCCTTCGATGGACCAGTGGTCTCGTGCGCCGTGTTCTTCTTCGTCTTACCGTTTGCGCGCAAGAGGCCCCAACAAATTCCCTATGAAGACCGCCGCATTTGAATTGGGCCACTGGATTCCTTTACACGATGTTAATACGCGATTGCCTGAGTCGTGGCTGTCGCACCTGGGACTCACTCAGTCGGAAATAAGCCATTCGTCGAGAAAATGGCGGCCTTGGCGGTCCTCGACCTCAATCAGCCAAACATCGCGATCGAATTCGATCTCCCGTTTAATGAGTGCCTCTATTTCGGAGTCAGTGGCCAGCAACCGGCGCGACCATCGCCGATCCGAGGCAACCTCGGCAAGGCCGGCCGCGGCAGGACCGTAGAGTTCGGAATTGCCATCAAGGTGGGTCACTCGGATGAAGATGCTGCCGGCGTGCTCATCGCCCCTGCGGACGACGAATGTCGGGGCTCCCGCGGCGTTGCAGGTGCGCACGTAGGCCTTGACCCAAAGGTCCGCTTTCAGGCGCAAAACCGCCATGCAGGCACCACCGATTCAGACTGGGTTTCCCGGAGCAGTTCAACGCCGGCTGAGCTTGACCTTACCGGTACCGGCTTGGGCCGCAAGGGCTGCGATCAATTCTCCGGAGATACGACCCGTGTGACGAAGGTTGTTGTCGATCTCGAATCTTCGTATCGCACGTTCGGTTGCGCCACCAAAGGTCCCGTCGACAGCGCCCGGTTGATAATCAAGTTGCTGTAGCGACTGTTGCACGCGAACCATGACTTGCCTGGCCTGCCTTGACACAACGCGTCCGGCATCGCGCGGCGGCACGGTTGCGTTTACTCCAAGGAGCAGGCGTTCGAGCTGAGTTGCGTCGGCACGGGCGGTCATTGGAAGGCCGTTGTCGTATTCGAAAGCCATAATCGCCGCGCGGGTCATCATATCCATCGAACCATCGTCCGCGCCGGTCCTGTACCCCAACTCCTTGAGTTCGCGCTTGATGGCTTGCGTGGTGTCGTCGGCACGTTGGTCATTGAGAACGATCAACCCACCGCCGGTCGCTTTGTCCGCCCGATAACCTAGTGCAGCGACGCGCGCGGTTGCTTTCGGCGGCGGCGCAAGTTCGCGAGTTCCCGTTTGCAAGCTTGTCAGATTGATAACGAGCGAGAACGTCAGACACGCGAAGACCGCCAGGCCGCCTCCAACAAAACGCTTTGACATAAAAGTCTCCCGGGCCCGGTTACCTCTCGGCAAGCCGGCTACAATTGCTCATCGTTCGCGGCGTCAAGAGGCGCCGATCCAGACAGGATTATTTGAGGCTTGCGTTAAGGGCGCATTAAGCACAATTGCATCGAGGCGTTATTTTCTCGCCGCAAGTGGCTGGTAGCATCATTCTGGGTCTAGATTTTACGGTTGCTCAACCGTTGAGAGAACCGGCCGGTAACCTCACCGGTGCATATTGATGAGTGTCGTTCCTTCAACCGGCGAAAGCCGTTCTTGATTTGTAGGCAGCCAAGTGAGACTTGCGTTCGTTTTAGTGATAGCCGCCCTGATGCTTCCGCGTGACGCTTTGAAACAAGTGGCGGAGATTGCCTATCAACACACCGAGCAATTCACCACGGTGTGCCAGAACTACCCCGACGAGTGCCAGGCCGCGAGAAAGCACGCAATCGATGCGGGCGTCATGATGGTGCGCGTGGCACGCCAGGCAAGCTACCACATGGAAGACGGCGTGAAGTTGGTGCTCGCAAACCTGGAACTGGCACGCGCGGACCGTGAACCTGATCGCGGAACCTTGAACGATAAAGACCTGGCTCCGCAGTGGCGGGGCCGATAACACGGCACTGTTTGACTGATAAGGGCTTGGGCAGCCGTCAAATAGCCCCCATCTCATACGCATCGCCGTTCGTCATGCCTTGCCGCCGGCAGGCGAAGCGGCCATAACCCGGATTGCCTTTTGCTCCGATTGCGAACGCGCTACGTATTGCAGATGAGCACAGCAACACGAACCCGGCCGATATCACGATGAACATTGCCGAAATACGTGACGACTTCGCCTTTCTCGACGATTGGGAGGACAAGTATCGATACGTCATAGAACTCGGGAAGTCCCTCCCGGAGATGCCGGATGCGGCAAAGACCGAGGACAATAAAGTGCGTGGGTGCGTCAGCCAGGTTTGGCTGCAAACGAGCCAGAGCAACGGCGTGCTGCACTTCACGGGAGATAGCGACGCGATGATTGTGCGCGGACTGGTTGCTATTTTGCTGGCGATCTACCAGGACCGAACACCACAGCAAGTTTTGGCGACGGACGCCCGTGAGATCTTCAATGAACTGGGTCTCAAGGATCACCTGACGCCGCAGCGTTCGAACGGCTTTGCTTCAATGGTGGGCCGCATTCAGTCTGACGCTCAGGACGCATTACCGGCATAGCGTCCAGCGCCCATTTCGAAGTGGCCTGCGGCTCTCCGGCAAGGCCATAGTGACGAGCAAGCGCGCTCAGCCCAAGAAGCAACACGACCTTGGCGGAGCGCTGTGGCCAACCCGCCGAATGTTCGATCTCCTCCAACCCCCTAAGGTAACAGCACACGTCGACCAGGATGTCGCAAAACTCCGGGCCGACCGCTTTCAACGCCGCCCGAAAACGCTCCCGGGCGCGCAGCTGGCCGTCCTGCATCTGTAGTTCCTTGTCGGAGCCGTGACGGTGTGATCCCGTACCGGCGACGGGTGACCAGCTTGATGTGATGGAGGGCATCATACTGCCATGGGTGAAGTCTGCTCTCAATCGCTCTCCGGCTGCCAGTTGGGCCTCGCTAATGAGCCTGCGGCCATTGCGATCGCGGCGCCGGCTCAGCCAGTGCAGCGGACTCTCAAAGTCGTTTTGGCCAGGCTGGTGCGGTCTCGGCCGGGTGGCTGCAGGTGCCGTGCAAGCTGGACTTGAAGCACCGGCTGGACTTCGTTTGCCGGGTTCACCGGCTTGGCTCCGGTACCTTTTTAGTGCGATCACCCCCGCGTTCGATATCCGCCAACCTTCGACGTTTTCGTGCGGAACAACCCACCCCTTTTTGATGATGACCTGCCAGAGCAATGGCGGGATCGGCGATGAGACTTCCGACGCCCGCGCTCGTCGTCCGGCGACACAAAGAATCCTTGCACCCTCGGCATACTCCTCCGCGACGGCATGTGGGCGGGCCAGCTGACGGAGAACATCCAACGCTTCGGTGTCTTGATGAGCCAGAGGAGTCGACTGCGATTGCGGCATAGGTCGTCCCTCAAATGGGAAGCTGGGTGTCTTAACTCACGGAGCCTGCCGGCCTCATCGGAAGGAGCCGGTATCAAGCCGGACTAAGTTTCGCTGGAACAACTCCGCTGCAAAACAGTGCCTTCTGCGTCGCCAATCCGGCGACGCACTTCCTCGCGAGCCACACGTTCAAGCAGTTCGAGAATCTGGTCGAACAGAGGATCATCACGTCGGTCCGCGATGAGTGCGCACGCGTGAGAGACGGTTGTGCGATCGCGCTCAAATGTGCGGCCAACTTCCGTCATGCTCAATCCGCAGATCACGTGCGCCAGATACATCGCAACCTGGCGGGCGAGAGCAACCGGCGCACGGCCTCTGGTTGCGCTATGCAAGGCACTTATTGGAACGGCAAAGACACGGGCGACGGAGTACTCAATAGCGCATCGCCGGACGGCGTTTCTGTTTCGCCGTCGCGCCTGATCCGAATGCCGGTTTCGATCGAGATGTCCTAGTCGTGGACTTGAGACTTCCGTGGCAGCGCCGGTCTGAAGCATAGAAGCAACTTCCCCTGGTCTTGCTGGATCGGCAAGTATTGGTTCGCCAAGAACTCTTGTTGGTCATTCGGAATTGATGACTTGATGAAGAATCCCCGAACACATGTCTCTGCGACGAACACAATAATACTTCATCTCTCCGCTGTTCCGTGTTGAAGCTTAAGTGTCGGTGAACCATCGGGGATAACTTGGTGGCCGCCTGAAACCTGGCAGTGCAAACGGCAAGAACGGTCAGAAGTTGTCCGCGCCATTCGCCGGAAGAACGATGATGGTCGCCACTTCAGTATTGCTCGAGGCACCATCCAATGACCGGCGATGCAGCGCTTGACGGCCGAACCGCTGAACACGACCGCTGGTTCGAGAGCCCGGCGAGACGAGCAAGGCAGGACGTTGATCAACTTGTGTCGCTTGAACCAGAAGTTCTGACGGACGCGAGCCTGTGGGGCAGGCTACGACTTCTCAAACGTCTGCGCGCAGCTCTGCGCACGATGCGGAAGCAGGGTGTCGAGGAGGCATGGAGTTATGATCTGGCACGACACCGGAGGCTGCTGGCGGCGTATGGCGCACTCGCGGCAGCAGCGGTCAAAAGAGAGGAGAAGCGAGGTTTAAGCAGAGCGTCGCGATCGTAGAGGATTCACGCCGCCCCATTTACTCGCGCTTTGTTCCGAGGCCCATCTTCTTGGCCAAGTCCGAGCGCGCCTTAGCATAGTTTGGCGCGACCATCGGATAGTCATGTGGCAGACCCCACTTTGCCCGGTACTCCTCAGGGGTGAGGTTGTAATGGGTGCGCAGGTGACGTTTCAGGGATTTAAACTTCTTTCCGTCTTCCAGGCAGATGATGTAGTCGGGCATGACCGAGCGCTTAACGGGCACCTTCGGCTTGAGTTCTTCCCGTTTAACAGGAACGGCATCTCCTGAAGCCTGCGCCAGAGCGGTGTGCGTTTCGCTAATGAGTTGGGGCAACTCATTGGCCTGAACGTTGTTGTTGCTGACGTAGGCCGAAACGATCCTAGCGGTCAGTTCCACGAGAACGGCGTGCGTCTCGTCTTCCATCTGTCCGTTCCCCTCAGACTGGTTTACGGCCCTTGTCGGCTCTTCCACTGGCATGGTCAATGAAGTCAATACTCGTTTTTAGTAAGGTTAAAGGCTGTCTCGGGACCAGTCCGGACGCCGAAACACTGGATTGAACTTCTGTGGTGGCTTAGACGCTGTTTTGCGTCATGCTCTCAATACTCTTGGACATGAAAACAAAATAGTTGTCAATAAGCATCTACTGACTTCATCTTTGTCTTACGCACTATGTATAACTCCAATACCATTAGAACTAGTGCGACGCCGCATCGGCTGCACTGTGGCATTTTGCTGAGCACCGTCCACCTCGCGGTGGCAAGCGTTTTACAATAAGGGTTGGGCGTGATCACCCTCGCACCTACCTTTGTTACCCGTATCACGCCCTGAATTGCCATCGCCTGTGAGGCCCAAAACCAAATGACCAAGCCCACCCTACTCAGCGTGCCGCCGGCTGCGCCCGAGGCCGCCAAGGAACCCGTTACCGCGAGCTTCCACGGCATCGAAATCACAGACCCATTTTCATGGCTGCGCGACCAAAACTGGCAAGCCGTCATGCGCGATCCGGAAAAGCTGACACCACGCATCCGGTCGTATCTTGAGGCGGAAAACGCTTACACGAAGGTAGCTCTGGCCAACACCGAAGACTTGCAGAAGCGGCTGTTCGAGGAAATGAAAGGCCGTATCAAGCAGGATGACAGCACCGTTCCGGCACCTCATGGCCCCTGGGCCTATTTCGCACGCTACGTCACCGGAGGCCAATACGCGCAACTCTGCCGCCAACCGCGCGATGGGGGAGAGGTCAGCGTTCTACTGGACGGAAACAAGGAAGCGGAGGGCAACGCCTATTGGTCGCTGGGCGGTTCCGGACACAGTCCCGACCACCGTCTGCTGGCTTACGGCGTCGACGACAAGGGCTCTGAATACTATACGGTTCGCATCCGAGACCTTACGACCGGCGAGGAGTTGCCGGACTCCATTCCCAATACCAGCGCCGACACCGCTTGGGGCAGCGACTCCAAGACACTGTTCTATGTCCGCCTCGATGACAACCACAGGCCTCGGCAGGTGTTCCGGCATGCTTTGGGCACGGCAACCGAAGATGACGTGCTGGTCTATGAAGAACCGGACCCTGCCTTCTATGTCGGCCTCGGCCAGACACAGTCGGAGCGCTTCATCATGATTGTCGCCCACGATCACGAGACCAGCGAGGTTTATCTTATCGATGCTGGCGAGCCGGACGGGGCACCGCAACTGATTGCGCCGCGTAAGACGGGGCACGAGTACAGCGTCGACCATCACGACGACAAGCTGATCATTCTGACGAATTCAGGCGACGCGGAGGACTTTCGCATTACCGAAGCGCCGATCGCCGCGCCTCAACAGGAAAACTGGCGGGAAGTTGTCGCTCATAAGCCGGGCCGGCTCATTCTCGATATGGTTGCCTATTCCAACCATCTCGTCCGGCTGGAGCGGGAAAACGGTCTACCTCGGCTCGTCATCCGGCGCTTCGAAGATGCCGCTGAGCATCAGGTGGCGTTCGACGAAGACGCCTACAGCCTGGGGCTGTCGCATGGGTACGAATTTGACACGCGAACAATCCGCTTCACCTACTCGTCGATGACGACGCCGGCGGCGGTCTACGACTACGATGTTGAGGAGCGCGCGCGGACGCTGCGCAAACAGCAAGAAGTTCCTAGCGGGCATGATCCCGACAATTATATTACACGGCGCCTGTATGCTCCGGCGCATGATGGCGAGAGCGTGCCGGTATCGCTGCTTTACCGCAAAGACACGCCGCTCGATGGCACAGCTCCACTGCTCCTTTATGGCTACGGTTCGTACGGCATATCCATGCCTGCTTCATTTGCGACCGCACGCCTGTCGCTGGTTGACCGGGGCTTCATCTACGCGATCGCCCACGTCCGTGGTGGGAAGGAAAAGGGCTACCGCTGGTACAAGAACGGTAAGCGCGAAGCAAAAACAAACACGTTCAACGACTTCATTGCGGCAGGTGAGCACCTTGTCAGCACAGGCCTCACACAGCGCGGGCGGATCTTGGCACAGGGCGGCTCAGCGGGCGGCATGCTGGTGGGCGCAGTCGCCAACATGGCGCCCGACCTGTTTTCGGGCATCGTCGCCAACGTGCCCTTCGTGGATGTGCTCAATACAATGCTCGATGCCGATTTGCCGCTAACGCCGCCAGAATGGACCGAATGGGGCAATCCCATCGAGAGCGCCGCGGACTTCGAGACCATCCGTAGCTACAGCCCCTATGACAATGTCTCCGGCCAGGACTACCCTCACATCCTCGCTGTTGCCGGGTTGACCGACCCGAGAGTCACGTATTGGGAACCGGCCAAGTGGATCGCGCGTCTGCGGCAATTCAATACGTCCGACAATCTCGTGTTGTTGAGGACCAATATGGAGGCGGGACATGGCGGTGCCTCCGGACGCTTTGAGTCGTTGAAGGAAACAGCCCTCGAATACGCGTTCGCGTTGCTCATCTCAGGAAAGCTCGATGCCCTTCCCGCCAATGGTGCCGACGCGGTGGCGCATAAAACTTCCTAAAGCTGTACTCAGCCCCCACCGCGCTGGAACGCGATATCAAAGCGGTGGAGCAATTCATGGGCCTCGGCCTGTCGAACGTTCTTAAACTCAAGGACAACGCGAGCTCTGGGCAGCTCAATCAGCCCGCTAAAGGAAAAGCCCTCGATCTTTGTGAACGTAATCGTGACCTCGCCAGCACCAGCGGGCAAGGTTACGGGTTCGCCCCTGGCGGCGGCCTGCCCCGCGGCTTCGCCCGCAAAGGCGGCAATTGATTTGGCGTATTCTGACTGGGACAGGGTCATCACCTTCTCGATGACAATCCCGCTCCCGGCGCTGTCGGGCGCAGCCTCGTTCATGTTTTTCAGCCTCCCGCGACCGGGGGCCACACGGCGACGGCGTCCCCATCGCTCAGCACGGCAGAAGCACGGCGCTCACGCGGCTGAAAGATTCCGTTTAGCAAGACGAGGTGGCAGGCTTCCCTTGGTATATTGTGACTGTCCAGCAGGGACTGGATCGTAGCATCGGGTTGCGCCACGACGCTGGCCATGTTGCGTTCGGCGCCAGCAGGAAGATAAGCGCCAAGCGACGCATAAAGCTTGAGAGTAATGCGAATATTTTGGCTCATAATCTCATCTCCGCAATCGTGGCCCAGTAGCCGGATAGGGGGCTGCCCGGACAAATGCAGTTGGCCCTAGTCCGGGGCGCTTAGTAGGCATGAAGCGCGCAAGTTATGCGTTCAGCCATCAACCTTGCAAAATCAATCACGAGGCTCTGCCCACAACTGCAGGGACGAGCACCGAATCTGGAAGTCGCCCATAGAGATAAGGCATTCTCAACTTGTCCAAATTCACTTCGCAACTGTCAATCGGGTCACCAATGAACAGACTGAGTGTCCAGAACCAGGCAAAATGTCCGCCCCCCTAACCCGCACGGCGCAACAATCGTGGAGTTGTCCAGTGGCACCTCCAAGCACTCGAGTACCCTCGATTACCGCCCGCCAAATAATTGTTGGCGGAGCAGAACTTGGTGCGTAGACCAGCACACTGCACATCATGAGCCATTTATGCACCCAACTGCAATCGTACCTGAATATTCTGCCACCGGGCTTGAACCAAGGAAAAGTCTTTCCACACATCTCAGATGCTGGACCAATGTAGCCGTCTACAGCAGGAAGGACTGAAATAAGCTTACAACTCACTTATCTGTTCGCGCGGAAATCGCTCTAGCAGTTGATACCTTGACCTTTCAAATTTTACAGATTTTCTTTCAGGTATCGGTACTACTTAGCTGTATGCATAATCGGAGAGAAACAACTTTAGATATGAGCTGAACTTATGCGTCAATCACAAAAATTCTTGTCTAATCGTAATGGCAACGTTGCAATAATCTTCGGCTTGATGGCACTTCCTACTTTTGCCGTTATGGGAGCGGCAGTTGATTTTTCACGGGCATACAGCATTTATCAGCAGCTCCAGAGTCTCGCTGATCAAACAGCGATCGCAGGCGGTCGCCTGCCAGCTACCACTGACGAAATTCGCCTATCTGCAGCCACTGATATTTATAAAGCAAACGCTTCTCAGCTGTCCTTCTCTGGTGTAACGAAGACAATCGAGGCTTCGAATTCTGTAGTAAGTGCATCAGCGAGATATAATTACCCTACGGCGATTCTAAAATTGATCGGGATAAACGAGATCCCTCTAGAGGCGAAGGCTGCCGCACGGCCCCAAATTGAAAATGGAGGGGTTGCGTGCATTTTGGCGCTAAACGAAACTCTCCCTGATTCTTTTCACCTTCAAGGTATTAATGAATCCAACTCCAAGAACTGCTGGGTATGGGTAAACTCAAGCAGCAGCTCCGCGATGAGCGCCGTAGGTGCCGCGGTTGCTTCCGCTCGTGGCTTTTGCACACATGGAGGGGTTGAAGGCATGGACCATTTCGGACCGCGTCCGTTCAAGTGCAATCGATTGGATGACCCCTTTTATGAAGAGATGTTGGCTCATGGGCCGCTAACAAACAAGTGCGATCATACTAATAAGACCCTTAAGAAAGGGAACCACACACTCCAGCCGGGGGTGTACTGCGGCAGCACGTCGTTGAAACCTCACGCGAATGTCAAATTGGCGAAAGGGGTGTACTTCATAAAGGATGGAGATTTAGACGTTCAGGCAGGCTCCACGTTGAATGGCGAAGCAGGAGTAACGATATTCTTTATGGGGAGCAATACGTTCTTTAATGTACAGGGTGGCGCCAACGTGTTGCTAAAGGCTCCTTCAACAGGCGACCTTGCAGGCTTTGTGTTGGTAGACCGCAAACCCAGTTCGCACAGCCCAATTCATGAAACTATTATTCGCGGCGGCGGGGACCTCAAGATAGAGGGCGTCGTATACGCGCCCCAATGGCGCATAATAATTAGCGGCAATTCAGAAATGAACCAGGACTCAAAGTGTTTTGCTATGGTTGCCGACAGATTCCACATGGAAGGCAACGGAAAACTAAACGTAATTGCTGACTGTGAGGCTTCAGGCTTACCACAGATTATGCCTAAAATTAAATCTGGACCTCTAATGGTGGAGTAAGCTGCGCTTTTTCTAGCCTACCAAGGCTGGCCTATCGTACGCATCTTGATACCTCGGTCAGCAGCAAAAAAGAAAAGAGGGCGGCTCCAAGAGCCGCCCTTTTCTTTAATTCTCTAGTCTTGGGTTTTCTTGGCCAACACTCGGCAAGCCGGTGTTGGCAAAACAAAAGGCCCCTTGCGGGGCCTTTCGCGTAGCCTGAGTTTGATCAGGCGGCCTTAACACTGAAGGCGGGCGCGTTCTTATCCTCCTTCAGTCCTACTTCGGATTTTAGTGCGATACCGATGTACCGTACCCGTCCTGCAATTTTTGCTTTTTGAACTCCCAACTCACCGAACTCCCGACCAAATGTTGGAAGTGCTAGAGGTTCCTTTTCTTGTACTTCACACCAAGCACAATAGTCTTCATACAGCGTTGTTGCAGTAAGGCTAGATCCATCTTGTGTCTCAACTTTTTCCTTGTAGAACCGCTCCACGTCATTTTCGGGAGCAACGAGGCGTGTAGGCGCGACTGATATTTTCTCCGGTTCAGTCGGATTATCATTTGCGCCAGAACGCGGCCTTTCTATCGCAACGGGAACCTGAGGAGCCTCAGGTGCCGCCACCGCTGCCGCAGCGGTGCTGACCGACGCCATGGATGGCGCGGCCGGCGTGTGGCGTTCATAGATGCGCCACTGCGAGAAGGCGATGTACATGCCAAAGGCAGAACCGATCTCGAGCAGCAGGGCGATGAACACCGTCATCGCGAGCTGAATGTTCTCAAGATCGACGCCCGTCAACTTGGCCAGAACCGCAGCCTGCGGGTCAGCTTGTGTGTTGACGGTGCCGCCATCAAAACTGGCGAGCGTCGTTTGCGCCTTGACAATCCGCGCGTCGAGCGCGGCGGCCTTCTCTGCTGAAGCAAGCTCGGCAACCGAAGCGCGATAACTGTCACAGAAGGCGATACTTTTCCTGATCGTCGCATCTGTACACGCTTTAGTGGTGCGCCAGCGCCTGCTTCCCTTCAATCCCTCGATCTCTGCCTTGACGGCCATGATTGGTCGGTGCTGAGGAAGCCAACTTAATTGCTCCCGGGCACTGGCCAAATCAGCTTGGGCCTCTTTGTAGACATTCGAGTCGTGGGTCCGCTGTCCCGCCACATCAAAGCGGTTCAGCGCAGCGTGGCCGAAGGCAGAGGTCAAGGAATATGCCATGACCACGGTCCAGACCAACATGGACGCGGCCGCTTGGCTCCACGCCCTATTCTTGATTGCGGCGAATAAGAAAAACGGAACCAGAGCTTTCATACAGTCGGCTGCCGCGCTAGCCACCCCGTAGATCTGTCCGTCAAACTCGGTTTTCCCGAGACTCAACCCAAATCGGTAGTTCATGGCCGCCGACACGACGAGTAGTACGCCGGCCGCCAGAATACCTAGTACGCCTAGAGCATGTCTCATTGCCCTCTCCCTCAAATGAGCTGGCACAACGCTACAAATCCAGCCTGTGCACTAGACCTGCCGAGGGGCGAACAGGCCGTTCCAACCAGCGCAAAAATGCCCCGCCTTTCGATCCCAGACTTTTGCTCCTCCATGAGCTTCCGGACCCATCCCCAAATGGTCCCGGCAAAGGCGCAAAGTGTGATCAAGACGACGCAGCCAGTTGGCTAGCCCGCCAAAACCTATACGAATTCCACAGGAGCTAGTGCCGCTCACTTTGTCGCTGTGGAGAACTCGTTAAGTCTTGCAGGCTGTCGTAAAATCTACGCGGTACTCTACCCTCTCATTCAATAAGGTATGCGATTCGCGCATAAGAATCAGCCCACTAGTAACGATTTAGCAAGAATCGGCCGACGCCGGATGAATCGCAGGATTGCCGTTCTGAAGGGTGACTCATCATTTGCGCAACGCGGCTTGAACACTGGGTATCCACAACAGGTGGTAGGGTTATCCACTTCAGACTCATAGATGAGGTATGTGGACTTTTGGCGTCTCGGTTCCTGTCGGGGCGTTTCTTTGTTGCAACAATGCTGGTGGAGCTGCGCTTCGTTGCTGATGTGTACCGGCATCGCCACAATCATTCCCTACGACGCCCTTAATCACGCCGCGGTAACATTTTGTTATTGGTTGTAACGACGGTTGCTGGCCGTGCTTCGAGGCGGTAAGGTGATGAATATAGAGAGAGTTTTAGTCGAGTTGAGTTTAAGTATTCGATAACCGGATGACTTGGTTGGCTTATGATTGCCGTTCAACATGGACGGAACTGGCCAGTCGCGTGATCTGGTCGTCAGACATGTGCTGGTTCGACAACGGACCTGAGTGCACAGGGGTTTAGTGTTATGCGGAGTCTGACTGGTCTGTTGCTTTTGCTCCTAGGGCTAGGCATAGGAGCCCACGCTTACTACCCCGACACGCTCGAGAAGCACGTACACATCGGAAAAGTCGCGCGGATTCTGACGCCGGCCTCGCATGATGCAACCGATGTGCATTCGCTTCAGGCGAGCGAGCGGAGCTTCTCATTCGGACAACGCATGGCCGCAGCGGACCCGTCCGAACAGGGAACAAAGATTAAGACGATCACACCCCCCGCGTCTCCAATCCTCAACTCAGCGCCGAAACTCGTTCATTCCAACGGCTGGGAACCCACGGTTGTTCGCCGGCCGGGCTCCACCGCAACGGGACGCAGCCGGTCGCTTGACGGGCGTGAATTGAGTGGTGCCCAGCGCTGGCGACTGGTTCGGGATATCCAAACCGAGCTAAGACGGGTTGGATGCTATAGCGGGCGGCTGGACGGCTCGTGGGGAGCGGGTTCGAAATACGCCGTCCGAGCCTTTTTGCAGAATGTAAACTCGGGCCTGCCAACCAACCAGCCTGACCAATTCATGCTGCAGCTGCTGCGCGCTCAAAAGGGCGTCGTCTGCGGCAGGCCCTGTCGCGAAGGCTATACCAAGTCCTCGAACGGTCGTTGCCTGCCTTATGCCATTACCGCGCAGAGGCCCAAATCCAACGGCGTGGTTGGTGTTCCCAACGCGCGGCTCGTCCGCGATGACGGGCGGCTTGCCGCCGTTGATGGACAACTTGACCCAACCACCGGCCAACCGCGCCCGCCCCTGGATGGCAGGATGGCCGTCGGCGGACCGGTACCGAGCAGCGTCGACGCCCGTTATCCAGCGCCTGGGATCTCAGCCGCACCACCGTTAACGTACGGGGCACCTGCACCTGTTGCCGGGGTGGACCCAAGCGAGCAGCCCAGCGTGCGAAAGCCAGCGCGTTCGAACAACGGGTATCGCTCCAGAGCGACTGCGAAGCGTAAGGCTTCCAGAAAGGCACGCCGGTATTCAAGCAAGGCCCGGCAGCGCGCACGTCGCCGCGCCCTTATCCGCCAGGCGTTCGGTGACGGTTTCGATTGATATTCTCCACGCGAGGCCTCCCGGTCTCGCTTGACGCGCCTCCCGGCGCTGCTCGCACATCTTGGCGGACTGGTCTTTGCCGTACCAGGTCGCGCGTCATTTGCGTTACTTAGACGTCATTTGCGTGACCCACTCCAGGTAACCCGTCGATCCTCCCGTTGCTGGCCAGCTCATCACTGCCGGCGTCTCGTGAGGGTGCTGGGCCTCAACTTCTTTGATCACAGCTTCGACCTGCCCAACCCTGGTCTTGATGATCATCACCACTTCTTCGCCGGTTTCCTGTTGGCCCTCCCAGCGGTAGATCGAGATCATGCCGGGCATGATGTTGACGCAGGCCGCAAGACTAGCGGCGACAAGTTCACCTCCAACGCGCTTTGCGGATGAGATGTCCGGCCATGTCGTGTAGACAAAGATCGGGGTATTGTTCCGGTCCAACGGCAAACGCCTCCAAAACTCAGGTCACATTGGACTGTAGCATGGCCGAACCAACCAAGCATTTCGAGTCCATCGCGTTCGTCGCCTCCTCGGTACCAGAGGCCCGTGCAGCGTTGCGAAGGCTGGCCCACCGTTACGGAAACGCAGCTCCAGAACACGCTGATGCGATCGTCGCGCTGGGCGGCGACGGCTTGATGCTGCAAACGCTGCACGCGCATATGCACGACCGCATTCCCATCTATGGGATGAATCGCGGTTCGGTGGGCTTTCTAATGAACGAGTACACCGAAGACGACCTCATGGAGAGGCTCAACAGCGCCCATATCTCGCGGATTCACCCATTGGCAATGACGGCGGTCGACCGTAGCGGTGAACCGCACCGCCGGCTCGCGGTCAACGAGGTGTCGCTTTTTCGCGAGCGGTATCAGGCCGCCAAGCTCTGCATCAGCGTCGATTCCAGAGCGCGGATGCCGGAAATGATCTGCGATGGCGCCCTGGTGGCAACTCCAGCCGGGTCGACGGCCTACAACCTCTCGGCGCATGGCCCCATTCTTCCAATCAATGCGCCGTTGCTTGCTTTGACCCCGATCAGTCCTTTCAGACCCAGGCGCTGGCGGGGAGCCTTGCTCCCCAACACAGCCAAAATCTCATTCGAGGTGCTTGAGCCATTCAAGCGGCCGGTCAGCGCTGCCGGGGATCACTATGAAATCCGCGACGTCATGCGGGTCGATGTGCAGCAAGACAATGAGGTCGAGTTGTTGATGATGTTCAACGCCGGACACGACCTTGATGAGCGCATTCTGCTTGAACAGTTCCAGTACTAAATTGGCGTACAAACCAGATTGTCACTTAGCCCTTCCAGTATGAAACGATGTTCTGAAGCTCCGGGCGCGGCCGGTCTTCCTGACGCTCAGCCGCGCGACCGATGTACACGAACCCGGCGATCCGTTCGCCCTCAGCCAGACCCAATCCTTCCCGAACCGTCGGCGAGTAGGCAATCCACTCCGTGATCCAGCATGTGCCGTAACCCAGAGCATTGGCGGCCAGGCAAAGATTGAAAGCCGCGGCTCCGGTGGAAAGAATCTGTTCTATTTCAGGAACGCCGGGCTTTTGGACACTGCGGCTGATGACGGCAACCACAACCGGAGCGCGCAAGAACCGTTCTCGCTCGGTGTTCAGGCGTATTTCGGAAGGAGCCTGCTTATCTTCCGCCAGGCAAGCTTTGGCGAACAGTTCCCCAGCTTGCCCACGGGCTTCGCCGGCAAAGACGATAAATCGCCACGGATTGAGCTTTTTATGGTCAGGAACGCGGGCCGCGATCGTCAGTATCTGCTCGAGTTCCTGGTTCGTTGGCCCCTGTTCTGCGAACATCGTCGGCTTCAGGGAACGGCGATTGGCGAGTAATGTTAGCGTTTCGTTCGTTGTCATGCGTATCCGGTGGGTTCGATGGCCAGGATGGCATTGGTGCGCACTTCGGTATATTTCAAATTGCGGATTCTGTCGCGGCGAAGTGGTCGGCGGAATGAACGTCTGGGAGAGCGGTTTTGTTGAAAAACTGGGCAAGCGGAATTGGTTTGACCTTACTTGGGGCATTCTGCGCGATCATCTACGCGATGCCTGTCCCACCAGTGGCCGCGCAGCAGGCAAGCAGCACGATATTGGTCGTGCTTGATGCGTCCGGCTCAATGTGGGGTGAACTGCCCGGCGGAAGCGGCAATAAGTTCGAGACCGCGTATGCGGCTTTGGAAAAGTACCTGCCGGCGCCGCGCTCGCGTGTAAAGACGGGTCTCGTCACGTTCGGGCCCGGCTGCTCGCGCATCAAGGTTGAATCCCCTCCAGCAGTCCGTCCCGTCGCGCAAACGCTCGCTCCACTGAACGAGGTGAGCCCGCGTAGCAAGGGGCCGATCGCGGCAGCCTTGGAGGAGAGCCTTGACCTGTTCGAACCAGGCAAGAAATCGACAATGGTGCTGTTGATCGACGGCCCCGATAATTGCGGGCGGGACCCCTGCTCCGCTGCAGCCCAACTCGCGGCCGAACGGCCACTGCTAAGGATCCACACAGTGGGACTGGGGCTTGCCCGGCCCGCGCGATCGATCGCTTGCATCTCCAAAGCCACGAAAGGCCGGTTCTTTCCAGCAGTCTCAGCACAAGACGCGGAGGCAGCCGTCGCTGGGGCAGTAAAGCTCGCGATGCGCGGCATCAAAGAACCCAAGTTGAAACGGAAGCCCGGCGTCGCCAAGCGCCCCCTGCGCCGCTTTGACCCCAATGGGCCACCTCAGATCGTGTTGGACGCGGCGCTCGGCAAGGCTGACGGCGTCGTCGACAAGCCGGTACGCTGGCGGGTCTTCAAGGGCGGGAGCGCACCCGACGCCGCGGCATTACCGGTGCTCGATGTTTTGGAGCCGCGCTTTGCCGCGCCCATGACAGCGGGAACCTATTGGATCGATGCGTCGTTCGGGCGCGCAAATTACACCGCAAAGGTGACTGTTGCGGAGAAGGGACCAACCTTCGTCAAGGCGGTGTTCAACGCTGGTCTCGTCAAACTATCGGTGGACGGGCCAGCGCCAGAAATTCCAATTGTGTATACGGTCACGAAAGCCGGCGCCGAGGGAGCTGCGCCGCTCATTGTCAGCCCGTATCGCCAAAGCGAGCTCATCCTCCCGGTGGGAAGCTACGACATCACCGCCGAGGCCGGGACCCTTTCGGCCAAGAAAACCGTCAAGGTCTCGGCAGGAGCCCGGCAGGACGTTTCCTTTGCATTGCGCGTCAGCGAGCTGAGGCTGTCCGCCAGCGCGCTCGCGGGCGGGGTATCGCCTGGCACTTATGAGTACACGGTCTTGGTTGACGATCCCGACAAACCAGGGGGACGCCGGATCGTGGCTCGCTCAACCGCGCCGGCGCCCGTGTTCCGGCTGCCGGCGGGAACCTATTACATCCAGGTCAAGTCCGGTCTCGCGGTCGCCAGCGGCCGGGTCGCACTTGGTGCCGGCAGCAGCGTTAGCAGATCGCTCAACCTCGATCTGGCGCGGATCAATGTCGAAGCGAGTTTTCCCGAAGGTTCGGACGCAACTCAGCGGCCGGTTGTCTACAAGTTGTTTTCACGCGACCCGTTGAGCGTCGTTGCACGCAGCAGTATGCGAAATCCTCAGTTTGTCGTTCCTCCAGGCCGGTACCGCATACTCGCCGAGATCGGTGCGCGCAATGTCCGCGCGGTTCAGGATCTGGACCTGTCTTCTGGTGAAGACCGGTCTGTTTCGCTGGGTGTTCTGGCAGGAGACGTGAAGCTGCGGGTGAGCGACGGACAGGGGCGTGCAATCAACGGGCAGTTCTGGGAGGTGCTTGATGCGAACGGGGCGCTTGTCTGGCGGACGCAACAAAGCTCGCCCAGAGGCCTGCTAGCCCCGGGGCGCTATAACGTGCGCTGCGAGACACGAAAAGGCACCGTGGAAGGTGCATTCGTCGTTGCGGATGGCGATGCGAAGACGATCGAGCTTCGCGTCCAATGAGCCTTATTGCATTCGGGCTCGCAACTCCTGGCGGGATGCCTATGCGCAATAGAAATACCATCGCCGTACTCGTTGCCGGGCTGCTCATCAGCGGTGCGTCGATGTTCATTCCTTGGACAGGTCCGGGAGCCAGCGCGCAAGAAGCACAGGGCTGGGACCCGGCCACAGAGGTCCTGCCGTCGCCACAAGACGGCTGGGCAACGGAGAGCAAACCGACCGAGAGCGAATCCGAAGCTGTTCGAAGAGCCCGAGAGGCGCTTGCCGAACAACCCGGCGACTCGGGCGTCGTATTGTCCGCCCGTCTGACGGACGATGGGCAGCGTCTCAATCGCGGCCTCGTCTGGCGCGTTTATTCGGATCCCAAGCCGGGCACCGGAAAACCGAAGTTGCTCGTCGAACAGCAGTCGCCATCTCCGGCTATTTCGCTTGAACCGGGAACCTATCTTGTCAACGTCGCTTATGGGCGTTCGTATCTGACCAAGCGCGTCACGGTTACCAGTGGTCCAAGCAGGCAAGAGACATTCGTTCTTAATGCTGGTGGATTGCGCCTTGCTGCCTATGCCGGTGAGCAAAGAGTGCCTGACACAACGGTCAACTTCGACATCTACCTGGCGGAAACCGATCAGTCCGGTCAACGGCGACAAATCATGGCCAAAGCCCGCCCCGGTATCATCATCCGGCTCAATGCCGGCATCTACTTTCTGCGCTCAACATATGGCGGCGCCAATTCGCATGTGGAGGCGGAGGTCTCGGTGGAGGCTGGCAAGCTCACCGAAGTCGCGATCGCGCATGCCGCTGCGCGAGTGACGCTTGGTCTGGTGAGCCGGCCAGGGGGCGAGGCTCTGCCTGCAACCCAATGGACCATCGCCACGCCGGAAGGGAAAGTCGTAACGCAAAGTGTCGGAGCGTTACCGACACATATCCTGGCGCCGGGCACGTACACGGTGACAGCGCGCAACGGTGGGCGCGAGTTCAAGCGCGAATTCGAGGTCGAGGATAATCAGATGGCGCGCGTCGAGGTCCTCACCAAATAGCGCCGTTCTAGAAATCCGTCAGAACCCAGTCGGTCGGGCATCCGTTGCGAGCCATGCGGGTCTCGCAAACACCGGCATCTCCTGTGCGCCGTTCGCCCTCAAATAATGAACGCGCTAACTGCCAGTGCTCGCAGGCGGTCGTCAGGTCCCCCTGAGATTCGGCGATATCGCCCAGCTCCAGGCGGGCGCGGGCGTGCAGGCGATCATTGCGAATGCTGGCGGCGAGCAGAATGGCTTCGCGAAGCCGCTCAGCAGCCGCATCATCATCTCCCGACTCGCGAAGACTGAGTGCCTCGGTCAGGAACCCATGAGCCTGCGCCGCACGCGGTTCGAGTTCCGCAATATCCGGCAGTGCCAATGGGCGAGCCTCGACTTCTTCAAGCCCCCCCCCGATGCTCTGTGGAGCAACAATATTGGGATAATGAAAAATGCCTGATTCCTGTTCTGCTCGGCCGCCATGACCACGCGTTTGTGTTTTGTCCCGTTCCGCAGATGGCTTCTCACCATCTGGCACAAGTTCGGGTGCGGTCACGGCATCCAGAGCAACAGGGTTAAAAACAAAGGGCCAAAACAACGCCGATACCAACGCGATACATAGCAAGATCAGCGGCGCGGCAAGCATCGCTAGTCCAGCGAAACCGCTGATTTCCACTACAGAGTTCATGTGCCCTCAGACCCAACAACTGAACGGCGACGCGCACGACCTCGCTGATCGCATGACAAAACCGCCGCACGATAGGCCCACCAAGCCGTTTCTGACAGATTATCGAAGCCAATCAGCGTTTTCGACAGATGATCGTTGCCACTTGGTCGCACCTCAGCACAACGATTGTGCAAGTTTTCGCCTTGCGGGCCCTTGACCTGTCCCCCTCGATCGGCAAAACGCCAGTTTCCAGTCCGCCAACAGGTGAATCATGACCGACAAGAATGACAAAGGCCCGTCGCAACATCATGCCAGCCTGGTAACGCATGGCGGACGCGACCCCTTTGCCGCGCATGGTTTCGTCAATACACCGGTCTATCGAGGTTCGACGGTTCTCTTCCCGTCCTACGAGAAGCTCATCGCTTACGACCAGCGCTATACTTACGGGCGCAATACGACGCCAACGACAGATGCCCTGTGCGAAGCAATCCGGCTCTTGGAAGGTGGCGAATTCACTGTTCTGGCCACCTCGGGCCTACACGCCGTCAGTACCGCGATTTTGTCATTCGTCGAGGCCGGCGACGAGATCCTGATGACCGACAGCGTGTATTATCCGACGCGCCGGTTTTGTGATCAGGTTTTGTCGCGGATCGGTGTAAAGACCGTTTATTACGATCCGCTTGTCGGTGGCGGCATCGCCGATCTCATCACGGACAAAACGCGGTTGGTCTTCACCGAGTGTCCAGGTTCGCAATCGTTTGAGATGCAGGACATTCCCGCCATTACCGCCGCCGCTCATGCCCGGGACGTGTGGGTCTTGTTGGACAATACGTGGGCGACGCCAATCTATTTCCGGGCCTTCGAGCATGGGGTCGATGTCTCCATCCAATCGGCGACGAAGTACATCGTCGGGCACGCCGACGCGCTGCTTGGCAGCATCACTTCAAACGCGCGCGCGGCGGAGAAGATCAAACGGACCTCCATTGCACTGGGAAACGCCACGGGGTCGGAAGAGACGTTTTTGGGGCTGCGCGGGCTGCGCACGCTCGAGGTTCGTTTGCGGAGGCATTATCAGTCCGGACTGGAGATCGCCCGTTGGCTTGACGAACGGGCAGAAGTGGCTGAGGTGCTGCATCCCGCGTTACCGGATGCCCGCGGTCACGACATCTGGAAGCGCGATTTTCTGGGCGCGACAGGACTGTTTTCGATTCTCCTCAAACCGGTCTCGAACGAAGCCCTGGCAGCGATGCTCGATCACCTGAAGTACTTCGGGATGGGCTATTCCTGGGGCGGTTATGAAAGCCTGATCGTGCCATTCGATTGCCGTTCTTACCGGACCGCGACAACCTGGAACCCCGAGGGGCCTGCCTTGCGTCTGCACATCGGCCTTGAGCATGTTGAAGATTTGAAATCCGACCTTGCCGCAGGGTTCGAGCGAATGAGCGCGGCCTGAGCGGCAGGCGATGGCTAGGGGGCTCGCGGTCGCGAGGATCAGCATCAGTTTCAGTGCTTAGGCTTGGATGCCTGTTCTTCGCGGTGATCAAAGATCCACTGCACGACAGCGAAGACAAGTGCGGTCGACCAACCGAACAAGAACAGGCCATTAGCCGCCTCAAAGGACGCCAGAAGACGCCATTCCTCATCGAGAACGATATCACCATAGCCCAGGGTCGTGAACGTGACGGTTGAGAAGTAGAGGGCTTCTTCGAGCCCATCGAAGGCCCCTATCAAGATATACAGAAGGGCCCAGACCCAGACTTCCAGAACGGTCGCGAGAAACAAGAAGAGCACAAAGAATGACAACACGACCGACGCGCGCCAGTCGGTGTCGACTCTGAGGCCATTCGACAGGTACCTCATCAGCACCCCAACGCTGGCTGCGGTGAAGACGCCATGAATAATGGTCGTGACCAAGATCATCATGGCGCCCAAGGTGAGTTCGGGAAGCATCAGACCGACCCGTCAAAGTTTGTCATGGCGCGTGGCCGCCCAATCGAGGCTCCCATTCCAAGCGTTCTCGGCTCACTCCGCAGGCGCGGGCTTATCGGTGGCGCCGGGCGCGCCCTCGTCCGCCCCACCTAGATAACCTTTCACGGTTTCGCGGGTCCACTGCAGCACAACGTAGAGCATCGGGATCAGGAAGACGCCGACGGTTGCAGCAGCGAGCATGCCGCCGAAGACGCCGGAGCCAACTGCCTTCTGGGTTGCCTCACCAGCACCGTTTGCGATCAACAGTGGAATGAGGCCGAGAAGGAAGGAGAACGCCGTCATCAAAACCGCTCGGATCCTGAGGCGGGCCGCGGTCTTCCCAGCATCAAGAATGGATAGGCCTTCGCTTCTCTGGGCCATGGCAAATTCAACGATCAAAATCGCGTTCTTGGAGGCAAGGCCAATGAGAAGCACGATGCCGATCTGCGCATAAATGTCATTGGGCAGCCCGGCCAGCAACAACGTCGTCATTGCCCCGACGATGGCGACGACCACCGACAAGAGCACCGCGGCTGGCATACTCCAGCTTTCGTAAAGGCCGACAAGGAAGAGATAGCCAAACACCACGGCGAGCAGGATGGCGACAGCCGTCTGACCGCCGGCCAGCTTTTCCTGATAAGCCGTGCCGCTCCATGAGAAGCCGAAGCCCGCCGGTAGCGTCTCCTTGGAAATGCGTTCCATTGTGGCGAGGGCCTCGCCAGAACTGTACCCGGGCGCGGGACCACCGTTGACCGTGACGCTTCTTTGGTTGTTGAAGCGCATGATTGCCTGAGGGCCGACGATCAACTCATTGCGGACGAGCCCCTGCAGCGGCACCATCTCTCCCTTGCTGTTCCTAACGTGGATGCGGCCAATGTCGGTGAGCGAATCCCGGTCGATGGCCTCGCCTTGGATGTTAACCTGCCAAACGCGCCCAAAGCGGTTGAAGTCGTTAACGTAGAGGGAGCCCAATGTGGCCTGCAGCGCCGTAAAGATGTCGTTGATCTCGACACCAAGCGTACGCGCCTTGGCGCGATCGATATCTAGAAAAACGAGCGGCGTATTGTTGGTCCAAAGCGTGAAAATGGTCCCCAGTTCCGGAGCGTTACGAGCATTCACAATGAGCCCGCGCAGAGTTTGTGCCATCTCGTTCGTCGAGCCGCCTGCGAGGTCCTGGAGTTCGTATTCGAACCCACCGGAATTGCCCAAGCCGGAAATCGGCGGAAGATTGAACAGGGAAATCGTGGCACCCGGAATTGCAAACAGCTGCTTTTGCATGCGGGCAATGGTTTCGTGAACCTTGAGGTCGTCGGTCTGACGTTCTTCGAAGGGCTTCAGTCGCCCAATGACCACGCCGCTGTTGGACTGCGACAGGCTATTCAGAAGGCTGTACCCGATGACTGTAAACACCTCATCGACGGCTGGATCAGAGCCAACGATTTCTTCCACCTTGGTGACGATTTCTGACGTGCGGGCAACCGAAGAACCGTCGGGCAACTGGATTTCACCCATGAAAAGACCTTGGTCCTCGGAGGGCAGAAAGCCTGATGGCGTTACCCGGAAGAGCAAGACGGAAGCCGCAATGAGAACGCCCACCAGCACCAGCCCAATGACGGAAAAGCGCAGGATGCGCGTTACCAGGAAAGAGTAACCGTCGGTGACGTCGTCAATTCTATTCAACATCCAGCGGATGGGACCCTTGGGTGTCTGGCCTTGCTTGAGGACCAGCGAGCAAAGAGCCGGAGAAAGAGACAGCGCGTTGACCGAAGAGATCACCACCGCGAACGAGATACAGATCGCGAACTGCTGGAAGAGCGCGCCAACGATGCCGGGGATGAATGCAACAGGGACAAACACCGACAAGAGGACCAACGTCGTCGCGATGATCGGCGCCGTCAGCTGGTTCATCGCCTTGATTGTTGCTTCGTCGGCGGGCAGACCCTCCTCCTCCATAATGCGGGTCACGCCCTCGACGACCACGATCGCGTCGTCAACCACGACACCGATGGCGAGCACGAGAGCGAGCAGGGAGACCGTGTTCAACGAGACGCCCATGGCCGCCATGGCCGCGAACGTGCCGATGAGCGAGACGGGGATGGCGACCGCCGGGATGATGGTTGCGCGAGCCGAACCCAGGAAGACGAAGGTGACAGCAACCACGAGAATGAAGGCGATGATCAACGAGGAATAAACGTTCTCGATACTTGCCTTGACGAAGACCGTGGTGTCATAGGTCACCGAATACGTCAGGTCTGGTGGGAAGCGTTGTTTCAACTCGTCCATGGCGGACAGGACCGCCTCGGCCGTCTGGATGGCGTTTGAGCCCGGCGAGCCGTAGATCCCAATTCCGGCGGATTCCTTCCCGTTCAAGCGCGTGAACGTATCGGCACTCTTGGCGCCGAGCTCCACGCGGGCCACATCCTTCACTCGGACGGTCGAACCATCTGGATTGGCCCGAATAATGATGTCCTCGAACTCACTCGTTTCTGTGAGGCGACCCTTTGTCGTGAGATTGTATTGCTGGTCGACGTCATCGCTGATCGGTTGAGCGCCGATACGCCCGACCGCGGCCTGGACGTTTTGCGTTCGTATCGCATCCACGACGTCAGCCGGTGTCAAGTTCAGCGCCGTCAGCCGGTCGGTGAAGTACCAGATCCGCATGGAGTAATCCTGCAGACCGAACAACCTTACGTCGCCGACACCTGGAATACGCGCGAGCGTATCCATGATGTTGATCTTGGCGTAGTTGTTCAGGTACAGGGTGTCGAAGGTGTCGTCGGGAGAATACAGGGTTACGACTTGGAGGAGCGCGGTCGACTGTTTCTTGGTGTTGAGACCCTGTCGCTGAACCTCTTCAGGCAATTGCGGGAGGGCCAGCGAGACACGGTTTTGCGTGTTGACGGTATTGATATCGGGGTCGGTGCCAACCTTGAAGCTGACATTCAGTGAGTAGGTCCCGTCGTTGCCGCTGGTCGACTTCATATAGATCATATTGTCGACGCCGTTGACCTGCGACTCGATGGGCTGGGCAACTGATTGTTCGACGACTTCAGCATTGGAACCGGGGTAGGTCGCGGAGACACGGACCTGCGGCGGGACAATGTCTGGGAACTGCTCAACGGGCAGCGCCATCTGTGAAATGAGCCCCGCGATGGTGATCACGATCGAGATGACGAACGCGAGTCTCGGACGCCTGACAAAAATCTCTGAGAGCACGTTCTATGTCCCCTGCTTTTCGGCTGCGACGGCATTGACCTCCATGCCGGGCCGCACTTTCATTCCGCCTTCAACGACGATGCGATCACCGGGCTCCAATCCCGAAGTCACAGCAACATCGCGCCCAAACGCTGCACCGGTCTGGATGACGCGCTCCTCGATTTTGTTCTCCGCATTGACCATCAAAACGAACTGGCCGCGCTGATCGAGACCGATCGCATTTCGAGGAATGACCAGCCTCTCTTCCGGATCGGCTGTCTCCACGATCACGACGACGAACTGCTGATCGACAAGCAAGCCATTTGGATTGGCAAAGGTCCCGCGAATAACGATGGTGTCCGTGGTCGGGTTCACCTGGACATCGGTGAAATCGAGCTGGCCGACTTCCCCGTAAATCTCGCCGTCCGAAAGCCGCAGCTTCATTTGTAATGTCTTGCGGGCGTCGTTGTCGGACGATCCCATTTCAGCAACTCTCCGGCGAAAATTGAGGACAGTGCGCTCGGTGACGTTGAAGGCAACGTAAACCGGGTCTTGTTTGACCACAGTCGCCAGGACACCAGATTCCGGAGTGACCAAGTTGCCGGGTTTGATGTTGGAGCGGCCGATGCGCCCATTAATCGGCGACCTTATCTCGGTGTAAGAATAGGTGATCTTGGCTTGCGTGAGTGCCGCCTCCGCTTGCAGAACAGAGGCATCCGCAACGCGCTTTTCAGCCAGGCGGTCATCGGCCGTTGCTTGAGATACTGTCTTGCGTTCGACGAGGATCTCTGCCCGCTTGAGAGCGGTGGTCGCATTGAGCGCCTGCGCCTTGGCGGCTGCGAGGTTGGCCTCAGCCTGTTTTACGGATGCCGCGAACGGTTCTTGCTCGATAACATAGAGCAGCTCACCCTCTTTCACCGTTTGACCGTCTTGGAACGCTTGTTTGTCCAGGAACCCCGTGATGCGGGCCCGAAGGTCGACCCTTTGCACAGCCTCGACACGGCCTACGAACTCCGAAGATGGCGTGACGTCCTTATTTTCCGCCTTCACAAAAGTTACGGCCGGCAATTCCGGCGGCTTGGCTGCTTCAGTCTTTTCTTCAGAGCGGGCCATATCTGCCATGGCCACGAACATGGCCAGTGCAAAGATTGGAATTGCCGGAATGGAAAGACTCTGGAGGCGCCGCCGGGTTGGGGAGAGCATCACGAACCCTATCTCTAAATCACTGTTACTTCAAAGCTTGTCAGACCGCTCAAAAAACCCGGCCTCAAGCACAGGCCGGATGAATGCGCTGGGCGCACGGGCCGTAATGACTTGTGGATTATTCAACATCCTCTCGTCTTTGGACACCATGCATTTGAGCAGCACCCACTCAATGGTCTAATCATTAGGTCTGGTCAACATTAGCCCGCATGTATGGAAGTTGCATGGGCATCAGTGTGTTGGCCAATGATAGACGGCCGCGCCCGGTGTGCCAAAGCTGCAGTTTAGTGTGCCTTGGCTGCATATCCTGCGCACCGAGCGGCACCAACAAGAAAGCGGCCAATAATCTCACCGTGCAAGCAGGGCTTTATCGTGCGCATTTGCGACACGATTTTAGGGCAGCGTTCATTCACGGGGGATCCATCCCTACGGATTGCTCCTATTTCGGGTCTTGAAGGGGAGGCCTCGTTTTTTGCGATCGATCAAGCAAAACCTCGGTCGGGCCACGGCACGCGCCCTGGCCATGCTCGCCATCGTGGCGGGCGTGATCGGTTGTGCTTCGTCGACGATCCGCATCCCTGTCCCGGTCGAACTTGCCGACGAGGTGGAAGTCGCTGGCGTCGGACACGTCCGTGCTTGGGGCGATGCTCCGATGAAGAACATCGAGAGGCTCGCCAAGCGCCGGCGCAAACAGATGCTGGCCACGAGGCCGGCATTCCTCAAGAAACGAAGTCAAACGATATCCTATCTGGCGATATCCGGTGGTGGTTCCAACGGCGCCTTTGGCGCGGGCTTATTGAACGGATGGACAGCTTCCGGCAAACGACCGGAGTTCGAAATCGTCAGCGGGGTCAGTACCGGTGCGTTGATCGCCCCGTTCGCATTTCTGGGTCCGAAGTACGACAAGCCGCTCCGGGAGATCTATACGCTTTACTCGACCAAGGATATTCTCGAGCCGCAAATCCTGGCAGGTCTCTTGGGCGGAAACGCTGTGTCCAGCACAAAGCCTCTTGCGAGGCTGATCGCCCATTATGTCGACAGGGATTTCATGGCCGCAATTGCGCGCGAGCATGCCAAGGGGCGGCGGCTTCTCATCGGTACCACTAATCTTGATGCCGAGCGGCCGGTCATTTGGGACATGGGAGGTATTGCACAGCGCAACTCCGATGAAGCTCTGCAGCTGTTCCGTGATGTGCTGTTGGCTTCAGCCGCGCTGCCAGGTCTGTTTCCGCCGGTCTATATGAAGGTCACTTCAGCCGGCAAGACCTACGAAGAAATGCACGTCGACGGCGGCACGACGGAAAATGCTTTCCTGCTGCCCGTGGACCTCGACCTCAAGCGTTATGACAAGATCAATGGCGTACGGTGGAAGCGCAGGATTTACATCATCGCAAACGACAAAACGGACCCCAGTCCGGAAGACGTCAACGGAAGTGCTCTCGATATCGCCGGCCGCTCGATTGCGACGCTGATCAAGCAGCAGACGGAAGGCGACCTGATCAAGCTCTATCTCAGGGCCAAGGACAACAAGATCGATTACAACGTTGCCAGCATTCCCGTCGGATTCACCGAGAAGAGTTCGGAGCCCTTCGACACCAAGTACATGACCAAGCTCTACGAGCTGGGCTTCAAGCTTGGGAAAGAAGGGGTCCGCTGGCGCAAAAAGCCACCAGGGGTCTGATCCACCCATAATAGTTCCGGGAGGCGAAACGGCATGGGTACAAAAATCTTGTGGTTCTGCATTGGAGCGGCGGCGGCGAGTGCCGTCTGGCTGGCTGTGCTGAACGGCATAAATGTCATGCTTCTCGAGCAGCTTCTGGGAGCACGCTAGCCTTCTCCAAGTCACTTCCTGCAAACAACGCTAACGCTATTTCATTGCGCATTCATTCCAAAAGGGTCGTACCGCAATTGCGACTTGCTTACTTAGACCACTTGAAGATGCCGGGTTGAAACGACCATCACTCGAGATGGCGGCATCGTAACACGAGGGGATTTGTCCATGTATTCCAAAAGGCGCTGCAGATTTATTGGCTCCGGACTTGCCGTGATGTTGGGCCTGGTTGTCAGCCATGCGGCGATCGCGGAGACAGCAAAACTCAAGGCCGGCACATTGACGTGCCAGGGCAAGGGCGGTGTGGGGCTGATCCTCGGATCACAGGAGCAGCTGTCGTGCAAGTACACGCCCGCCGATAACCGGCCCCCAAGATATCTGACAGGGAAGATTACTCGCATCGGGCTCGACATCGGGGTCCGCGGAAAGAGCGTCATGGTGTGGGCGGTGCTGGGGTCCACGACAAAGCTGCCCGCCGAATCGCTTGGCGGAACCTTCGCGGGGGCATCGGCTGACGTCGCCGCCGGCATTGGCGCCGGGGCTAACGTGCTGATCGGGGGAAACAACAAGTCGGTTGTGCTGCAGCCGCTTAGCGTCAAAGGGCAGACGGGAGTCAACCTGGCGCTCGGTGTCGCCGGGCTCACTTTGAGACCCGTTGCACGGTAGCCGTTTTCATTTTTTTGCCTGCCACATGGTTCGCGATCTGAGCCTGAACCCGCCTCGGCGTGAGGTGGCGCCACCGCGAGTTGCATATGTGGCCGGCTGGCTCTTGGAGATCACCAATGTCTTTCATGGTACTTTCGACACTTGTTGCTTTGTCGGCTGTTGGCGCGACAGGGCCTGCCCCAGCTCCCGTTGCGAGTGGCATTATCAAAGTCGCTGAGAACAGCGCGAATAGAGCCGATGGAGGCGGAGCCGTTCTAAACCTCGAGCCTCGTCCATCCGACCTCGAGACATCGAAAGATTTCAACTCCCAACCGATCGGCCAACGCAAGAGGTGGCAGTTCGATACCGGGTATTTTGACTTTGACGATCGCACATCCGGTTTGATTGAACCGGGCGACAATTCACAGAACTACTCCGGTATTCGCTTCCGTCGTCCTTCGAGAAAATAGCCGCGACTACAGACTCGCGAAGAACCTGATGATCACTGCGTTCGCGAGATCGACGAAGAACGCCGAGACGAGTGGCAGGATGATCAGTGCCAATGGTGCTGGTCCATAACTCTTGGTGACCGCAGACATGTTGGCGATCGCGGTCGGAGTTGCGCCAAGCGAAAAGCCGGCGAAGCCCGCACTCAACACGGCGGCGGTGTAGTCCGAGCCCATGAAGCGGTAGACGATCAGAAGGATGAACGCCGTCGCCGCCAGAACCTGGAGGATCAGGATGCCGACAATCGGCCCGCCAAGCCCGGCCAATGTCCAAAGCTGCATGCTCATAAGGGACATCGCCAAGAAGACCGACAGGCAGAAGTCGGAGAGCACGGCGAGCGCTTTTGTCCGCGACGGCCACGGAAGCTTTGGAAAGATGAAGGGAATGGTATTCGACATCAGAATGCCAGCGAGCAGACAGGGCACGAAGAGTGGCAGCTTCAGGCCCATTGCGGCGATCCCCTGGTTGGCGACATAGCCAATGATCACAGCGACGTTGGCCGCCAGCATCGCTCGCATCAGATTGATATGGTCAATATCATCGTCCGTGGTTGGCCCGGCTTCGTGGGGCAGACCAACGATGGGACCATCACTTTCGGCCGGTTGCAGCTTGTCGCGGTCAATGAGGTACTTGGCGATCGGGCCACCAAGAAGAGCGGCGCAGACAAGCCCCAGCGTCGCTGTCGCGATACCGATTTCCTCGGCAGCGGCGAAGCCGGTCGCCTCCTTGATGGTCGGGCCCCAGGCGATGGCCGTACCGTGTCCACCTATCAGCGACGCGGACCCTACGAGAACACCTGTTCCGGCGGGCAGACCAAACAACTGCGTGCCGATCAGTCCGACGGTGTTCTGAACGACGATGAATACGATGGTCAGAACGAGCAGGATCCCGAGCAGGCGGCCGCCGACAAGCAAATCGGAAATACGCGCGTTCAGCCCAATGGTGGCGAAGAAAATGACCAGCAGCTCATCACGGGCATCGATATCAAAGATGATCTTTTGACCGAATAGCGCAAAGAAGGCCCAGGTAAAGACGGCTGCAAAGAGACCGCCAGCGACCGGCTCGGGTATGTTGTAGTCGCGCAGAAATGCAACGTGCCGGGTCAGGAAAACGCCAATGAAGAAGACAACAAAGGCAAGCGTGAGCGTGATAAAAGCATGAACTTCAATTGTTTCTGACAATGGTGCCTCAAGTATCTTGGGTCATTTGAAATGCAAGGTGTTGTCGGGGCAGCACCCGCGTCTGCCCTTGGTGGTTCCAAGCGCAGGAAAGAGGGTCAAAAACAAATGCTTGTCAACCATAGGCAGCATTGCCACTTGAGACGTTCTCGAGTTGCTTTCGAAGGCCCGAGTGAAGACCGATGACGCGCGCATAACCGCCGAGGCTGGCGGAGCCGGCTCGCACGCAACACGTGACAAACGACTGGATTCCAATGCCACGCACCGCGATCCTACTCATTGATCCGAAGTATCCTCATAACCTGGGCGCGATCGTGCGGACCTGCGCGGCCTTCGGCGTGCGCGATATCCGCTATACGGGGGAGCGTATCGACCGGCGCCTCAGTGAGCTGTCGCGCTTGCCAAGGGAAGAGCGGATGCGGGGGTACCGATCGGTCGACTGGCAGCGCACCGATCGGCCCTTCGATGATTTTCCGATGCTGACACCGGTCGCCGTTGAAGTGCGAAAGAACAGCGAGTCCCTGCCGGCGTTCGAACACCCGGAGGATGCTCTTTATGTGTTCGGGCCCGAGGATGGCTCGCTGACGAACGTCACTTTGAGGCATTGTCACCGGTTTGTTGCGATCCCTACGCGCCATTGCCTCAACCTCTCGATAGCGGTCAGTACGGTCCTTTACGACCGGCAGGCTAAAATCAACCGCAGCCGGATCAACTGATCTGAACGACAGCGTCCGCAGTGCCCGAGGGCGTTTTTCCAAGTGCCGCTTGAGGCCACTCCCCGCCGGAAGTGCTACATGTGTGCGCATTGACCCCAGCGGCTTTGTTGGCGACTTTGTTTGATGTCATCCAACAACCGGACGAAAGCGCAATGGCAAAGAACGGTACTTATGACGCGGTGGTGATTGGGTCGGGACTTGGCAGCTTGACAGCCGCGGCAATTTTGAGCCGAGCCGGAAAGCGGGTTGCCGTTGTCGAACGGAACAGGAGTCTTGGCGGAGCTGCCTCGTGTTACAGGACCGGCAAGCTGACCATCGAAGCCTCGCTGCACGAGACCGCCGATCCCCACGATCCTCGAGATCTCAAGCACGCGGTCTTGAGCCATCTTGGACTGCTCGACAAGATCGAATGGGTGCCAATCTCCAACCTGCATACCGTGATCGGCGGGCCGGTCGGCGCACCGCTGCAGCTTGGGCATGGTTTCGAAACGATCGGCGATGACCTCAGCGCAAGATTTCCAGAGCGCGCGGCCGGCATACGCCGCCTGCTGCAGCGCATGGACGAGATCTACACCATGGTGGGCTCGTTCAACACAGCTGGTGAGACGCGGTCGTTGTCGAAACTACTGTTTGCCAGCAAAGGCTCGTGGCCCATGGTCCGGGACTGGCGACGCTCGCTTGATGAAGCGCTCGAGCGGGACCTTGGTGACTGTGAAGGCGCAAAGTGTGCTCTCGGGGCAAACCTGGCGTACTTCGCCGATGATCCGCGAAAGACCTGGTGGATCTTTTTCGCGGTCGCACAGGGCGGCTATTTTGGTTCCGGTGGGGTCTACATTCGCGGTGGCTCCACACGGCTCAGCCGGGCGCTTGCGAAAATCGTCAAGCAGTCCGGCGGCGACGTGTTTCTTGGCCGCAAGGCCACGGACATCGATATCGACAACGATGGCCGGCCGGCCGGTGTCCGGCATAGCGGTCCCAATGGAGAGGCCGCCGACCGGCTTGCAACACAGTCGGTCCTGGCCGGTTGCGCGCCGTCGATGCTGGCGGAACTACTCCCCGAGACCCAGCGCGAGAGCTTCCTGGCGCCGTACCGCAGGTTAACGCCATCGATTTCGCTTTTCTGCGCACACTTCGGCATGAAGGAACCGCCGGCGAACTTCGGACTGGGCGGTTATTCGACGATCCTGCTGCCTGACTGGATGAGGTCACTCAACGACTATGCATCGGCTGCCGGGCTTCTCGCCGAGGCGCCGGGAAGCCGGCTACCGCCGCTGACGGTGGTCAACTATGGTGCGGTTGATAGTGGCCTCGACGAGGAAGGCCGTACCCTCGTCACGGTGGCAGGTGTCGACCACATCGACAATTGGCAGAGGCTTTCAAAAGACGATGAACGAGCCCGGCGTATGGCCTGGCTCGATGCTATCCTGGCGGAACTCGATCGGCGCTATCCAGGCTTCGCCAACGCCGCCGAAGAGCGCATTTTCGTCACGGCACGCTCGACGCGGGACTACCTAGCGACACCGGGTGGCGCGATCTACGGCTTCGCGCCGGAACCGCCAACCAAGTCCATTCTGGCGGGTATTCCCCGCTCACCGCGCACATCCATCCCGGGGCTTTTTCTTGCCTCGTCGTTCGGTGGCTCGGGTGGCTTCACAGGTGCGATGGGCGCGGGCGCGCAGGCGGCGCGGCTGGCCTTGTAGAGGACGGCGGGAACCAGAGAAGGATCCCAAATTCCAAATGGCGGAAGGGGGTGAGGCCGGAGGCTTGCTCAGAGGGACGGGGGGCCTCCGACCTCTGTTTGCCGCCTTGCGTAGCAGGGGGTTACACTACCGCAGCTCGCCAGGGGGGAAGGCGATACTTCTTCATGCAGCAAACATGTCGTCATTATAGGTTGCATGAGCCTAAGGTTCATTGACATTCGTCATGACAGGCCGCGGCAAGCTGGCGCCCCACCTTTGCCGAGCCACGGATCCGCTGCAAGTTCCTCTCGGGGTCTCCGGCGCCGCCGAACCTATTTCCACCAGCCCGTGAACATGTCCCACAGGCGGGAAGCCTGCGAGGAGCATTCCAGCTTGCCGCCGCGCTTGGTGTCGCAATCATCGATGCGTCCAGCGGTACCGCCCGACTTTTCATTCTTGCGGTTGGGGATCCGATTGCGGTTGGGAACCCGCCGACGTTTTTTGGGTAGCCGGAGTTTCGAACGGATTTTGATCCTCTGTGCAAGGCGAACATCGGAGGTTGTGGCAGCTCCAGTGCCCGGTTGCGTGCGGACAAGGCTGTTGCCGTCGGCCACCGCACCATACGCACCATACGCAGGACCGAGTCCAGCGATCAGCACCACAGTCGCGCCGGTGAACATAGCGAGTTTCGGAGCCGCCATGAAAGGCCGCCTTGCTGACGATCCGTAGCTTGAGAATGGCAGCCTACAGGATGATGCAGATGCGGCCTAAGTGGACCTGATAAGGAAGTCCCGCCAAATTTTGGGCACGTTGCGTCGTTGGTCGCCCGGCTTTTACCCGACGAGCGTATCCAAGTTCTTTGTCTCTCACATATCGAGATCAGGCAGGCCAGCGATGCAGCCTTAAGTCCTCCAAGGGTGGGCTGGCAGATCGCATACCCCGGCCACCTTGACACCCGCGTCGGCGACCTTGCGGTCGTTTTCCACCGAGCTGCCACTGACACCAACGCCGCCGATGAGAACGCCCTCGTCGTCGACGATAGGGAGGCCGCCGGGGAAGGTCACGAGAGCACCATTCGAATGCTCGATGCCATAGAGCGGGCCGCCCGGCTGGGAGAGCTTTCCAATTTCTTCGGTGGGCATGCCGAAGTACACGGCGGTCTGAGCCTTCTTGATGGCAATGTCGATCGAGCCGGTCCAGGCGTAGTCCATACGCAGAAAGGCCTTCAGATTGCCGCCGGAGTCGACCACGGCGATACACATGTTGGTATCAATTTCCGCAGCCGCTTTCTTGGCGGCGTTGATAACGTTTTCGGCGTCTTCCATTGTTACATGCATGGTCGTTACTCCCTTATATCGCGACGACATCGCTTAATATGTTCAGTGGCAGTTTCGCCCTGCCGCAATACCACCAAGCTTGCTCACTTGGGACTGCTTTCGGCTGGCCTAATAGGAAATTCGATTATTGTCAGTGATCCTCTCTGCCCGCGGACCGGTCAGATAGCGACTGGAGCACATAACAGTCGCGGACGTGCACCGCTTTGCAGCCGCAGGTGATGCGCTCGAGCTCTTTCTCCAGGCGCTGAAGACTGACTATTTTGCCGCGAATGACCTCGAGATGCGCGGCTGCGATCCGATCGGCGTCGGCGCAGGGCTGACCGGGATGTTCGCTCAGCCGCAGCAGTTCGCGGACAGCCTCCAATGGTAGTCCGAGGTCACGGGCATGTTTGATGAAACCCAGCCGTTTGGCGTCTTCGGTGGAGTAGCGGCGTTGGTTCCCGCTTGAGCGCAGGGGCGTTGTGATTAGGCCCAACTGTTCGTAATAGCGAATGGTGGGGACCTTGACCCCCGTCCGTTTTGAAATGTCACCAATCGAAAACATCCGGCGCGCTCTTGACCCTCTAGTCACTAGAGAGATTAGGCTAACCGAGTTGTTTTTCAAGCGGAGCGACCATGGGATCTTGTTGCGAGCGCGGCCAACCTAGCTTCGACGGCATGTCACCGGACTACAAGCGGCGGCTATGGATCGTCATCGCCATTAACGCCACGATGTTCGTCATTGAGATGATCACAGGTCACCTGGCGGGCTCTCGCGCGCTGCAGGCGGACGCGCTTGACTTTCTAGGCGATACCCTGACTTACGGTATCTCGCTTGCAGTGATCGGAGCTTCACTTCGCGTGCGCGCGACGGCGGCTCTCGCCAAGGGCGTCAGTCTGCTGATGATGGGGCTGTGGGTGCTGGGCTCCACGGTCTATTCGGTATTTGTCCTGGGCGTGCCTCAAGCGCACGTCATGGGTATTGTCGGTTTCCTGGCGCTGCTGGCAAACTTGGCAAGTGTGCTCTTGCTCGTCAGCTACAAAGACGGCGACGCCAATGTACGCTCGGTCTGGTTGTGCTCGCGCAACGATGCGATCGGCAACGTCGCCGTCATGATCGCAGCGATCGGGGTCTGGGGGACATCAACTGGCTGGCCGGATCTGATCGTTGCGGGGCTCATGGCGACGCTGTTCATCGCCTCGGCAGTGCAGATCCTCGCCCAAGCCGCGCGCGAATGGCGCCTGCAAGTGGTGACGCCTTGAAGATCACGGGCATGAACGGACGGTAAGTTGTCCCGCCACATCATTCGTGAAACACCTAGAAATGAATCGGGAAGCCAGGTTTGCAGGAGCTTCGCGGTTCAACTTGAGCTTGGTTAATCCCAAGGTCCGGGCCGCTTGCCCGGGCAGCAGAAGATGACCCTAGGTTCCGCGACCGTACTCGCAAGCGCTGCACTCTACAAAACAAAGACCCTGCTCGTGCCGGTCGGACTTTGCGGCAAGTTCTCGATCGCCAGGCGGCCCAAGTGCGCGAACATTTATCAGGACTATTCTTCACAAAACAATGAGTGCAGTAACCCCCACACGGATTCCACTTCCGGGTCGAGGCAGTCGGTACTAGGCTGAGCGAGCTGGGATGAGGAAACCGAAGGACTACATGACGATGCCACAGCCAAAGAAATCGACAGCCTCAGCTGCCGCAACTTTGATACTAACAACTTCTATTCCCTTAATTTTTGTCGGTTTCAGCTCAAGTGCCGCCACCGCGGCGGATGAGATCGAAAAGCCCGGTGAGATCGTTGCCGCGCAAATCCGCACACAGGGGTACACGTGCGAAGACCCTGTCGAGGCCAAGGCTGACCCTGAATTATCGAAACCTGACGAAAACGTCTGGCTGTTGCGGTGCAAGTCCGAAAGATACCGTGTGCGGCTGATACCGGACTTGGACGCTAAAGTTGAACGGCTCGACTAGTGCAGATTTGTTTCGCTGGCAGTTCCGCCCGGAACCGATACCGCATTGAGGAGTTTGTTATTTGGGTCTGTATGCCGAAACAAACCTCCTGCCTGCCGCAGGCGCCTTGGTGACGGGGGCAAACAGCACATGAACCCGCCATTCCCTGAATACACCAGCGCTGAACGGTCCGCCGATTTCTGTATCCACGTCTTGGGTATTACCGGGAGCGCTATCGCGGTCGCGGTGATGCTCTGGATGGCGATTGGAACGCTGCCAACGAGTTCAGCCGTTAGCCTGTCAGTGTACAGCGCTGGCGTCGTCGCCGTGTTCGTTTGTTCTGCGGCCTACAACATGGTCAGCCATCACGGCCTCAAGGGTATTTTGAGGCGCGTTGATCACGCTGCGATCTACGTCAAGATCGCAGCAACCTATACTCCGTTTGCCGCTATAAAGATTGGAGGCTTGGCCGGGGGCGGCCTGCTCACGCTCGTGTGGTCGGTTGCAGCGTTCGGACTGACGCTCAAGCTCCTGTTTCCCGAACGATTGATGAAAACGTCGTACGTGCTCTACCTCGCGCAAGGGTGGGCGGCGGTACTGGTTCTTAACCCTCTCGTGACGTCCCTCTCCACGCTCTCGCTAGCCATGCTTGGCATTGGCGGAGTACTCTACACCACCGGTGTTATCTTTCATCTCTGGCAGAGCCTGAAGTACCACAATGCGATCTGGCATGGTTTCGTCGTGTGCGGATCGGGCTGTCACTACGTCGCCGTGATGGATGCCGTGGTGCTCGTGTAAGCTCACCCCACGGGCGCGTCTCGCCGTCGGCACGGACGGGCGTACAAGAACGAGTGCGACACGCCAACGTCAAGCTGGCCGCTTGCGAAAGGTGAAGCCTTCTTCAGCCGGCTCCGGCAGGCTCGCGAACGACTGATCGATGCCGAGTTCGCAATTGGAATTCGCGGCCATTTCGTTCATGACGGTCAATGCTTCCTGGTTGCCGGCCAGGGCGTCGGCGACATCGTTTGGAACGAACAGTGTCGTTCTTGGAGGAAGCGCTTTGAGTAGGTCTTCCAATTCTGCCTGGTTCATTGTTTGCTGCATGCGCTCCTTTGACCGATAGGATCGGCTAAGGTTAGCGACCGAGCGCAGGCATTACTACAGAGGAAACAAAGCATGCAGAAGCGGCACTACGTATTATTTGCCATTGGTATCGCGCTGTTTCTTCTGGCCTTGCTGAATTGGATGTACGAGTGGAGTTAACCAAGCCACTTCGAGCGACTGAGCCTGGGGTGTATGCGCACCCAAAAATCCATAATTCGCAATGGCTTGGGCAGTTCCGATGGGGCGAAACTTCGACAATAAGGCGGGTGGAAATCATTGCGACAAGACGCCTCACCTGCTACGCTGAGGGACCGTCGTGCTGAAGTTTGGGTCCGGCGGAGTGGAGTAGATCACCAGCTTTGAGTTACAAAAGCAGATTTGAGGTTGGTGATATTTTTTTGCTCCGGTCTCCAAAAATTCGCTCACTATTACCCGACCGGAGCGTTTCAGAATGTGTATGGAGTGGGATCGGATGAGGACGCTGATCCTGGGAGCCGCTTTGGCGGTATTGATCGTTAATCCAGCCTTTGCCGAAGAAGATTGCGCCAAATCGTGGAATGCCTACGACATCAGTGGTGACGGTCACCTGAAGGGTGATGAGGCGAAGAAGTTCCGCGACGACATGGCGATCAAAGGTATCACGGTTGGAGATACCAAGGACGGTAGCATTTCTGCTGCCCAGTATTCGAAAGCATGCGAAGCGGGTTTCTGGGAAAACCTGTCTGAAGAGTCTGGCAACTAAGCCAAGCCCTTGAAACGACCGAAGCTGTGACACGTCCGGCATGAACTGCCCGACATAAGTGACCGGCCGCCCCAGTGGCGGCCGGCTTCCTTTGCGGGCTGGCGAAGAGTTTCCGTCGACGGCAGGGCGTTGGACAGCCGGCAATATCAGCCTTCGAAAAAACAAGCTCCCATGACGGCTGCCTCCCCGCGGCAGCTACCTCACCGGAAAATCAAAATACGTATCCGGGTAAGGCTCGTTTTCGAGCGTGAAATGCCACCACTCATAAGGATAGGGCTGGAAGCCATGCAGCTTCATGATGCTTGCAAGCAGAAGCCGATTTGCGCGAGCCTCAACGGGCTGTTCGGGATCGTCGGGCCAAGATCGCTTGGAGAAGTAGTCAAACCTCGTGCCCATATAAACTTCGATCCGGGCCGGCAGCGTGATCAGCGTCACATCGACGGTCGAACCACGCGTATGGCTTGAACGCGACGCGATGTAGCCCTTGGAAAACAGCTGATCCTTGGTGAGATCGGGATAGAACTCTTCCTTCATTTTGGTGTCATCGGTATCGTTCGCCCAACGAACAAAATCGGCAACCGCGCGCTCCGGACGGTAGCAGTCGAAGGCCTTGAGGCCGAAACCGAAAGGCTTGAGGTCATTTTGCACGCGGGCCAGAGCTTCGGCGGCAGGCCGTGTCAATAAGCAGCGCGCGGCTTCGTAGCCGTCGACCGGTCGGCCAAGGAAATTGTGATAACCGGCGTAGCGTGCTTCAACCACGATACCAGGTGCAACCTTGGCGATGTCCACGAAATCATCTGGGATATCGCCCGCTTGGCTATGTCCACTCGTCATCGTCACTACTAAAAAGAAGAGAGCCGCAAATCTCATGGGATCAATCACCGCCGATGCGGCACTGTAGAATAGGTTATCGGGCATCTGCATTCTTTTTCGGGACGCGTTGAAGTCAAAGACGTGCGCGGAGGAAATCTGCCAGATTGCAACTCGATTTTCAAGCAAGCACGAGAACTGAAAATGCGTGCGGTCCCGCCAGCACCTTTGCAAGGCTGCCAACATGCATCGGCTTCATCCACCTGCCTTGGTGTCTTTGCGGTAGGCACTCACGACATCTTCCAATGTTGGATAGATCGCTCCCTCCTCCACGAGACTCTCGAGCTGTTCGCGATACTCAGATTCGACGTCATCCATCACTTCGGCAAACACCAAACGAACACCCCGCGCCTCCAAGATACGGTGAAGCGAGCGCAAGGTCTCGGCCGCGGAAAAGTCGACATCGTCCACGGCTGATGCATCGATACAGAAACACTCTAGCGGGGGTTTTGCATTCTGGACCAGATAGAGGATTTGCTCTGAGAGTTGCTCTGAGTTTGCGTAGTACATGCTGTGCGTGAAGCGGTAGATCATGAGACCGGGCTCGACTTGTGCCGGCTGTGTTACCGGCAGTGCGTGCCAATCTCCATCGGCGCCTGAGACAATTACGGAGTTCTTCGGCCGATAGCCGCGGCGAACATGATCGAGCAGCGACAGGACAATCGCGAGAATGATGCCCTGTTCGACTCCCACCAGCACGACGGTCACAGCCGTAACCAGCGCCACCCAGAATTCCGAGCGGCGCTCGTTGTAAATCTTGCGCATGTTTGAGACGTCGATCAGTTCGACACCGATCATGAACACGACCGCCGCCAGCACTGCGTCTGGCATATGGGCCAATGGCGCGGTCAAAAACAAAAGCACCACCAGCACGGTTACGGCGGTCACCAGCATCGACAGCTGGGATCTTCCGCCAGCGCTGTCGACCATCTGCGTCTTGGTGGGACTACCGTTGACGACAAACGTGCCCGACAGGCCGGCGCCCACATTCGCAAGCCCCAGCCCAACTAGATCGGTATTCTCACTGAAGCGTTCATTGTATCGCGCGGCGTAGGCGCGGGATGTCGCAGCACTCTGCGCCAGTATCACAATAAACATGGCAAATGCCGTGGGAACCAATTTGGTTATGAGTTCCCAACTCCAAGTCACTCCCGGCAATCCAAAGTGCGGAAGGCCACCAGGGACGGGTCCGAGGACGTGCACATGCTGATCGAGATCGAATGCCCAGCTGGCAGTGATGGCCCCGACAACGGCGATGAGCGCACCCGGGATTCGCTTTGAAAACACCTTGGATCCAACAATAATGGCCAGCACGCAAATCGCGATCGACAGGGCATAGAAATTGATCTGTTTGATCTGGTGCAGATCATTCCAGACCTTGAGCAAGGTTCCGTGCCCGCCGCCCTTCAAACCCAACATGCCGGAAAGCTGGCCCAATGCCACTTGAATACCGACACCCGTCAAAAAACCAATCAAGACCGTGCGCGACAGAAAATCGGCCATGAAGCCGAGGCCAATCAAGCGTGCAAGAATGAGAAATCCAGCGGCCAAAAAGGCGAGCACGGACGCCAGCGCAACGTATTCATCCGAGCCGGTGGCCGCCAACCCGATCAAGCCTGCGGCGAGAATGGCTGCCGTTGCCGAGTCGGCGCCAACGACCAAGTGTCGAGACGAGCCGAACAAGGCAAATAGCGCCATCGGCACTAAGATGGTGTACAGGCCGAAAATCACCGGAGTGCCAGCGATCTTCGTGTAACCCATCACTTCAGGAATGGCCAATGCGGCAAGCGTGAGCCCTGCAAGCACCTCCGAGGGGACTTGCTCCTTCTTGATGGGGAGTATGCCCTGGAGCATGGAGAACCGGAATTGCCGGCTTGTTCCTACTTCTTCTCGTTTTTTCATCGAGCCGCCATCTCGACCGTCTGCTCCACTACAGGCTGGTCATTATTGCCTTAGTCTATCCATCAAAATTGAGACGCTCTACCTGCTCCGGCGAAATCCAGACGCTCTCACGTCATAGCCTTGCTGCCAGGGTCATAGCCCATGTGCTGCTCGTTTGTGTTGTAGCAACCGTCCCCATACTTGAAACGCAAGAGCGCCGGTTTGGACTTCAGAGATTACATCGGCCACCGTCGATGGTGACTTCTTCACCGAGCATGAAGCTTGACGCATCCGACGCGAGAAAAACAACGGCCCCGGCTATTTCCTCGGGTTCGCCAAACCGGCCTAGCGGAACCGAGGATCGTATCTGGTCCTTCATAAGGAGCAAATCGCTTTCACTGAGACCGGTCTTTGCCATAATAGTCGTCTCGATAGGGCCCGGAGCGATTGCGTTGACCCGGACACCGTCGTCAACCAACTCCGCAGCGAGCGTGCGGACAAGGGAACGAAGGGCGGCCTTGGTCGCCGAGTAGGCCGCCATGCCAGGAACGCCCATCCGATCTAGATTGGATGTCGTGAAGAAGACGCTTGCACCGCGGTTCAAAAGCGGCCGCAACGATTGCACCAGCATCAGCGGACCCGTGACATTTATGGCCATCAGCTGTGCCACGTCTTCTGCATCAATGTTGCCAAGCGGGGTGAGCCGGCAAGCGCCGGCGTTGGCGAACAAAACATCCAAGCATCCAAAGCTGTCCTCTACTGCCTGCGCGATACGCGCTGGTGTTTCCGGGTCCTGTGAAGCTGCCGCCACACCAGATGCCTTGGGCCCGAGATGGGCAACGGCATGGCTCAGCCTTTCCTCACTCTGGCCTGTAATGATCACTTCGGCGCCTTGGTCGATCATGGCCTTGGCAGCAGCAAAACCGATACCGGTTGTACCTCCGGTTATCAGGGCCTTCTTGTGTTGGAGTGTCGCTGTCATCGGAAATCCTTACTGTTGCAAAACCGGTGGCGAGAGCACGTATCGAGCAGTCTGCTGCAAACGGGACGGTTTACAGTGCTGGTGAAGAACTGCCGCCGTCGCCGGGGCGTTCACAGTTCCGCCTCGTTTGTTTGGCCCCATGCCCGCGAGATCGTCTTGGAGGGGGCAAGGACAAAAAAGAAACCCGCCGACCTCGCGGTCGGACCACAGCACATGCCGTTGTTTCCGCAAGCTGCCATGACTGGGCTGCAAAACAAGACCGGCAATAGGTGTGGCTGAGGAATTTGGATTAGCTCCCGGCATCTCCAAAATGCTACGCAAGGGGACAGCATTTGTCCGACGAAACAACGGACCCTTCACGAACAGGGACTTGGCGCGGCTTCTGCACCGGTTTGCGGTCGAGCGAAACAGGGGTGCGGGGCCACCGCATCCATTGGCTTCCAAGAGCCTCAATTGAGCCGACTTCGACGTCGCCGACGGCTCGCTCGGTTAAAAGTGCCAGAAAGCGTTTTTGGCAACGATCTGGGAGGAGATAACATGTTGCGCTCGTTTGTTTGCCTGGCCGTGCTCGCGATAATCAGCTTCGTGGTTATCGTTCCAAACAGCCAGGCCGCATCCGCACCCGAGATTGACGCCGGTGTTCGAGCAACGCTCGACAAATTCTTCCATCAGGTCAAAGGGGCACGAGACCTCGCGGACAAGTCGGTGGGTATCTTGGTGTTTCCATCGGTCGTCAAAGCCGGTTTCGGCTTGGGAGGCGAGTACGGCGAAGGGGCACTGCTGGTGCGGGGCAAAACGGCTGACTACTACAATACGCTATCGGCCTCCTTTGGGTTCCAACTTGGCGTCCAGGAGCGATCGGTCATCATCATGTTCATGACACACACGGCGCTGGAGCAATTCAGATCGTCGGCCGGGTGGAAGGTCGGCGTTGACGGGTCTATCGCGATTATCACTCTTGGCGTGGGCGGCTCAATCGACAGCAGTAAGATCAAAAGCCCCGTTGTTGGCTTCATCTTGGACCCGAAGGGCCTGATGTACAATCTCACGCTCGAGGGTTCGAAGATAACCAAGATCCGCCGCTGAGGCAGACGAGGCGAGTGCCAACTCACTCGGTTCGACCTGACAAGCTGTCAATGAGTGACTTTGGGACATCGAGGTATTTGCGAGCTTCGTCGAGGACGTCGCCTTGAAGCATCGGCGGCGCCAGGTCAACACCCTGCCCAAGACAGTCGACAATCTCGCGCATCGCCGCTATTCGGGCGAACTTCTTGTTGTTTGCGGGTATCAATGTCCAGGGGGCTTCCGACGTCGAGGTGCGCTCGAACATTTCGTCAATAGCGACTGCATAGTCATCCCAACGTCGGCGGTTCCGGAAGTCTTCATAGGAGAGTTTCCAGCGCTTCAGCGGATTACGCAGGCGCTCTTCGAAGCGCTCCAGTTGCTCGTCCGGGGTGATGTGAAAGAAGAGCTTCACAATACGAATGCCATCATCGACGATCATTCGCTCGAAGTCGTTGATCTCCCGATACGCCGCCTTCCAACGTTTCTCTGAAGTGAGGCCCTCGACCCGTTCCACCAAAACGCGGCCATACCAGGAACGGTCAAATGCGGTGATCGCCCCACGTGGCGGGAGCCTCTCCATAAACCGCAACAGAAAGTGGCGGTCCAGGTAATAGTCTCTGGGCGGGCCAATCGGCCAGACTTTGAAGCTACGCGGGTCAAGCGCGGTCGAAATCCGTCTGATTGTGCCGCCTTTGCCAGCAGCATCCCAGCCCTCGAAGACAAGGACTGCGGAATCCTCAGAGAACAGGTAAGCCTGCTGTATCTGCTGCAGCTTGCGCTGGAGCTTCTCGAGTTGGCGATGGTACTCCTCGCCTGAAAGGCGGCGGTCCATGTCGAGCTCATCGAGCTTGGGATGCTTGCCCTGCGTCTTCTTTGTCATTGCCGTTTGCCTGCTGGTGTTGTCTGGGGCGGCCATTGATCTTGTAGACCGAACCACCATTGTGCCCAGCCCTGTTATCGTTGGCTAGCGTCGTCGGCGCATAGAAACTTCGGCAATGGGAAAGGATGCGCGTCTGCAATTTAACGCAGCCGTCCGATACTGATGTTGGTTTGCTTGCCTCTCGGACATAGAGCAGGGTAGCCTTCACCTCGTTAGACGTGGGCGCGTCAGACTTGGAGTCTTTTCGATGCTAAGAGGTTGTTGCCTACTCGCTTCGCTGTTTGCCTTACTCATTAGCCTGCCCGCGCAAGACAGCTACGCCCTGACCGAGCCGAAGGGATGGATTTGCGAGTATCGAATTAATGAAGGCCAGAGCGACGGCCCGACAATCTACAATTGCAGGGGAGCGACCCTCCAAGATACCAGGGCTCGCACGAAGTACCGCTGTGTGGTCAATGCTCTTTGCAACGCCGGTGCATGCCTGCCGCTCGATTTCACGCCGAGCCGTTCTTGTCAAAGATAGAGGTGCCAGGGCTAGGCCGGTCAACGGGGCGCGTGCCCAGCCCTGGGCTTGGGACCTGCGCATCGCTAGGGGGTCAAGGGGGGGCGCGATGCCGGGTCGACGAGGCCTGACACGGGATACGTCAGTTGCGTCTCGTCCATCCAATTCGCGCCAGGAACCGGGCTGGAATCCAGCAATTCACTTCGCCGATACGAGAAACTGTTTCTCGCTGACGATAGGAGTGCCGGCAGACGAAACCCCGCGAGCGGGTGCCGACCCGCCACCCAGGAACGTTGCTCGCAAGCCTGATCGCGGCCGTTGCGGTCCCCTCGACATTTGCGAAGGCTGGTCCGCGAACTTGCCAGGTCTGCGACATTACGTGCAGTATAGCGATGAATCTGAGGACTTTCGCTCGTGACCCGAAGCCAACTTCTGGCAGTGGACGCCGACCGGGTCTCCGCAGGCTCCAGCCGGGCACTTGATGTTGTCGCGATCGGTTTAACGACGTGAAGTTTGCCCGCTACAAGTCCATCTTCGCCGGCAAGAGACTTGCGGCTCGGAAGACCTGCCTTCGGCGCGGCTGCGAAATGAGCAGATAGCGGGGTTTGCGCCCAGGCTGCCTGACCGAAATCAGAGTGGGTTTGACCCGATGAAGATGGATAGCGCGCAGAACGCTCAAATCGAGATTCTCAAGAAGGTGTTCAAATTCAAGGACGCGGGGACAGGACAAGACGGCGCTTCTGCTCTTGTCGATCCGCGTCTTGCCGATTTGGCAGAAAAGCAGGGGCCGCCTTTGATGCTCGAGGCGGAGGCGGCCCGGCCCGACGGCCTCGTCGGCTTGCGCTCCGCACCAAAAACACGCGCGACGGCAAGCCCTGAAACCACCAGCGCGTCTCGGGAAATCGCGATCGGGATCTCGCAACGCCCGGACGCAGCGGCGGACGAGTTCGTCGTCTCGGTCATTTAT
>JARFQY010000186.1 GCA_029287535.1 Filomicrobium sp. | reverse complement strand
GATCAAGAACTGGTGCCCAGGTGCGCTGCGGCCCATGCAGTCAGGCGATGGACTTGTCGTGCGAGTGCGGCCTCGCGGCTCCAAGCTGACACCGGAGCAGGCCTTGGGTATCGCTGAGGCTTCCGCCAAGCACGGTAACGGGCTTATCGATCTCACCGCGCGTGGAAATCTTCAGTTGCGGGGAGTCGAGGCTGATAGTCATCACGCGCTTATCAACGAACTGGCTGCGCTTGATCTCGTTGATGAAGACATCGCCGCGGAATGCCGACGAAACATCGTCGTCACACCGTTCCGCGATGATCACTACGGTGTTGAGACCGCTGAGCTGGCCGCCGAGCTGGAACAAACCTTAAAGGCAGCACCGGACCTACCAGGCAAGTTTGGTTTCGCTGTCGATACGGGGTCCGCGCCTGTGCTCTCCGAGACTTCTGCGGATATCCGACTTGAGCGGTCTGAGACCGGCACTCTTATCTTACGTGCCGACGGGGCGGAGTGGGGACGTTGCGTATCACGTTCGGATGCGCCGCAGGCCGCGCTTGATCTCGCTCAGTGGTTTGTTCTCTCAGGAGGCGTTCATCAGGGGCGCGGCAGGATGGCCGAGCATATTGCCCGCGGCAAGCAATTGCCGGACGCTGACCGCTGGACTGTTCCGCCCGCCGCGGCAACCTATTCGCCACGGCCTGGGGCGCAAGGCGAAGGCTTCCTTGTTGCTGCTGAATTCGGCCAACTCCATGCCGAAGTGTTGGGTCGGCTTGCAGCGATGGGGAAGGAGGTCCGTGTCACGCCATGGCGCATGCTATTTCTTGCCGGCGTAGATTCTGTCGCTGACACCACAGGCCTCATAACAAATGCCAGCAGCCCATGGCTCAACACGTCTGCCTGTACGGGTGCGCCCGGCTGCCTGCAAGGCCTCGCGCCAACGCGCGACCTCGCACGGGCGCTTGCGCCGTATGTCCCGGCGGGAGCGCATCTGCACGTTTCCGGCTGTGCCAAGGGCTGTGCACATCCCGCACCGGCTACGGTGACCCTGTGCGCCACACGTCATGGCTTCGACCTTATCCGGGACGGTCGGGCGGCGGACAGCCCCTCTCGCAAGGGTCTCAAAGCAAGCCAGTTGAAATCCGCTCCACAATCCGTCTTTGAGGTTTCGTGATGCCGTACTCATTCGAAACAGACGGAGCAAAGATCTATCAGCAGTCCTTTGCAACCATCCGCGCTGAAGCTGATCTCTCGGGCTTCCGGGAAGACGAGCGGGGGGTTGTCGTTCGCATGATCCATGCAGCAGGCATGGTGGGCTTGGAACATCACGTCCAATTCACCGCCGGGTTGGTATCGTCTGCCCGCGCCGCACTGAATGCCGGTGCGCCAATCCTGTGCGACGTTCGCATGGTGAGCGAAGGGATCACGCGACCGCGCCTGCCGCTGAACAATGAAGTGATCTGCACCTTGAATGACAGCAGAGTTCGAGACTTGGCGGACGAACTGCAAACGACACGCAGCGCGGCGGCGCTCGAGCTTTGGCGTCCACATCTCGCTGGGGCTGTCGTTGCAATCGGAAACGCGCCAACAGCACTCTTTCACCTGCTCAACATGCTAGAAGTGTCGACGTGCCCACGGCCGGCAGCCATTATCGGTTGCCCGGTCGGTTTCGTGGGAGCGGCTGAATCAAAGGCTGCCCTGATTTCAAACCCGCCCGCGCCGGCGCTCATCGTTAAGGGACGGTTGGGCGGTTCTGCAATCACGGTTGCAGCAGTCAACGCGCTCGCAAGCACAAAAGAATGAAGAGCTCACAAATGGGCAAGATCATCTGTGCGGGGCTCGGCCCAGGCGACCCGGATCTGATCAGCGTCAGGGCTGATCGGTTGATTCGTTCGGCTCGACATGTCGCTTACTTTCGCAAAAAGGGACGGCCAGGAAACGCCCGGCGTATTGTCGAAGGCATGCTGGCCGATGACTGCGCGGAATACGCAATGGAGTACCCGGTCACGACGGAGCTGCCTTTCGACAGTCCGGAGTACGTAGCGCAACTGGCGGCGTTTTATGATCATTGGGCCGCGCGACTGGCGGATCTCGCATCCGGAGCCGATATTATTGTGCTGTGTGAGGGCGATCCCCTCTTCTACGGATCTTTCATGCACCTGTTTGTCCGCTTGCGAGAACGGGCTGAGGTTGAAATCATCCCTGGCGTACCGGGAATGGTCGGCTGCTGGAACGTGACCGACCTGCCAATGACCTGGGGCGACGATGTACTCGCCGTGTTGATGGGGACGTTGGCTGAGGATGAACTTGTCAGCCATATGCATGGCGCGGACGCGCTGGTGATCATGAAGACTGGTCGCAATCTGCCCAAGGTGCGGCGCGCGCTTGAGCGGGTTGGCCGATTGCAGGACGCGTGGCTTGTGGAGCGGGGCACTATGCCTGGAGAGCGCATAGCGCGCCTTGCCGACGTCGAAACGTCCGACTGTCCGTACTTCGCCACCGTCCTCGTTGCCGGACAAGGACGCCGTCCCGAGGCCGCGGAATGAGCGGCAGGCTCACCATCGCTGGGCTCGGTCCCGGCGGCAGCCAATTGATCACGCCGGAGGTTACAGCAGCACTGGCGGAAGCAACGGATGTCTTTGGTTACGGACCCTACGTGGCACGCGTCGAGCCGCGCGAGGGGCTGGTCAAACATGCCTCGGACAACAAAGAGGAACTGAAGCGCGCCCGCGAAGCACTCAGCATGGCGGAGGCCGGCCGCGACGTCGTCCTTGTTTCCTCAGGTGACCCCGGTGTGTTCGCGATGGCTGCTGCTGTATTCGAAGCGCTCGAGGAAGACAGCCGCTGGCATAAACTGGATATTCGCGTTCTGCCCGGGATCACGGCCATGCTTGCAGCAGCGGCCTCGGCGGGCGCCCCTCTCGGGCATGACTTTTGCGCCATCAACTTGTCCGATAATCTGAAGCCTTGGGCGCTGATTGAGCAGCGTTTGCAGCTGGCATCGCAAGCCGACTTCGCGATCGCTCTCTATAATCCACGCTCGAAAGCCCGCCCGGAAGGGTTTGCGAAGGCTCTTGATGTCCTGCGGGAGGCTTCCTGCGGTGAGCGGCTTGTGACATTTGCCAGGGCGGTCTCAACGCAAGACCAGTGCATCAAGACCGTGACACTGAGCGAAGCCCGGCCAGAGATGGCCGACATGCGTACGGTCGTTATCGTCGGAAGTTCGAAAACGCGCCGCGCTGGTAAATGGGTCTACACACCAAGGCGCACAGAGTCATGAGCAAGACCCAGCCATTCCATCGCCTCCGCAACTCCAGCAACCGTCTTACGCGCCGGTATGTGCGGCCGTTCCACCATGATAACCGGAACCCCGAGTGCCCGCGCAGCGCCAAGCTTGGCACTGGCTGCCTTTCCACCGGCATTCTTGGTGACAAGCCATTCAATGCCATGCTCCCGCATGAGACTGAGGTCGGCGGCAGGCTCAAATGGCCCGCGGGCTATCACGACCGACGCATTAGGAAATGGCAACGGAGTCTCGGCTTCATCAATAAAGCGCAACAGGTAGTGGTGCTGTGGCGCGGCGGCAAAGTCTTGAAGCTGGCTCCGCCCTATCGACAAGAAGACTGTTTTGGGGTCTCGCGGCAAGGCGCCAACCGCGGCGGGCATGTCGGCCACTTGGACCCAGTTATCGCCGGCGATCGGTTGCCAGGGCCGGCGCTCTATCGCAAGCAACTGGACACCAACCTCGTTGCAGGCTGCGATGGCGTTGCGGCTCATCCCGGCGGCGAAGGGATGGGTTGCATCAACGACGTGAGTGATGTGTTGGGTGCGCAAGTAATCGGCCAGACCGGCAATGCCACCAAATCCGCCAATGCGAACCGGCAAGGGCTGTGGCAAAGGACTGCCCGTGCGGCCAGCATACGAGAAGACGGCGCTCGCACCGGCGTTCGCCAAGGCGCGAGCCATGTGACTCGCCTCGGTTGTACCGCCGAGAAGCAGGATGTGCGTCATGTCTGAACCATGGTTATCGATCATCGGCCTTGGAGAAGATGGCCTAACCGGTCTCAATACAGCAAGCCGTGCCGCCCTCGAAGAAGCAGATATCATTTTTGGCGGGGCGCGGCACCTGGAACTCGTCGAAGCGGGACAGCGCGGGTATGCGTGGCCACTGCCGTTTTCGATCACTCCGGTGTTGGAGGCGCGCGGCAAGCAGGTTGCTGTTCTCGCCTCTGGTGATCCCTTTTGGCATGGCGTTGGCGGAACTCTGGCGGATCAACTGAGCCCTGAGGAATGGCGCGTTTATCCCGCCCCGTCGGTCTTCTCGCTTGCCGCCGCACACTTGGGATGGCGGATCGAACAGACATGCTGCGTTGGCCTACATGCGGCTCCGTTTGAAAGGCTGGTGCCCGAGCTTTCGCGTGGCCTAGCTGCTATTTGTCTCGTTCGCGATGGTGCGGCGGCGGCTGATCTCGCCGCTTGGCTCACTTCACGCGGCTTTGGTCAATCCCGCTGCTGGCTTCTTGAAGCCCTTGGTGGACCAAGGGAACGGGTCACCGCATTCGAAGCCCGCGCGTTTACAGCAAGCGAAGTGCGAACGCCGGTTGCGATCGCCTTCGTTGTCGAAGGCGACGCGGGGATCCCATGCGTGCCGGGACTGCCCAATGACGCCTTTGTTCATGATGGAAACATCACCAAACGGCCGGTCAGGGCATTGACCTTGTCGGCGCTCGCGCCAAGACGCGGCGAACGGCTTTGGGATATCGGGGCGGGCTCGGGCACCGTTTCTGTCGAGTGGGCGCTGGCCTGCGGCCCGGGCAGTTCCGTGATCGCGATTGAAATGTGCCAAGGCCGAGCCCGCAACATCACCGCCAATGCGCTATCATTCGGAGTCTCCGACAGGATCTCGGTGATTGAGAGCGAGGCGCCCGCAGCGCTGGTAGGGTTGCCCGAACCACAAGCTGTATTTATTGGCGGCGGCGCCAACGAGGAAATGCTTGAAGCCGTCTGGGCACGGACACGTTCTGGGACGCGGCTCGTTGCCAACGCGGTCACGCTGGAATCCGAGGCCCTGTTTGCACGGTGGTCGTCGCAGAAGGGTGGCCAACTCCTGCGCATAGAGCTCGCCGACGAGAAACCCCTCGGAAACTACCGAAGCTGGGGACCGGCCCGACCCATAGTGCAATGGAGTGTTACGCGATGAGGGTGGCAGGAGCGCGGCTGTTGAGCGTGATGGCCGGACCCGGCGTTCAAACCGGAGGGCAGCACAGATGACAGTCCATTTCATTGGTGCGGGTCCGGGGGCTGCCGATCTGCTGACTTTGCGGGGACGGAATCTCATTGCAGCCTCACCGGTGTGCCTTTACGCCGGTTCATTGATACCGGAAGGCGTGCTGTGCCATTGCCCGCCACATGCGCGCGTCGTCAACACCGCCTCGATGTCGCTTGACGACATCATCAACGAGTGCGCAAAGGCCCACGCGGCTGGCCAAGATGTCGCGCGGCTGCATTCCGGTGATCTTTCGGTCTGGTCGGCGATGGGGGAACAGATCCGGCGTCTCAAGGCACTTGGCATCCCAATCGACGTAACACCCGGCGTACCGGCTTTCGCGGCGGCTGCAGCAGCTCTCGAAGCAGAGTTGACGCTGCCGGGCCTGGCGCAGTCGGTGGTCTTGACGCGGACGTCCGGTCGGGCGACCGCCATGCCTCCTGGCGAGACACTCAAGAACTTTTCGGAGACCGGTGCGGTGCTCGCCATTCACCTGTCCATCCATGTGTTGGGCCAGGTCGTCCAGGAACTTGTGCCGCATTACGGCGCGGATTGCCCCGTCGCCATTGTTTGGCGCGCGAGCTGGCCTGAGGAACGCGTCGTGCGGGGGACGCTCGGCAGCATTGAGACAGCGGTCGGCGAAGGGCTCGAGCGCACGGCCGTTATCCTGGTTGGACAAACGCTTGATGCGGAGGGCTTTGGTGAGAGCCGCCTTTATGCTGATGACTACGATCGACGTTTTCGCCCGCGCGGTACGAATCCCCGCTTTCCGGAGGGCGCATGACTCCGTCTGAAACGTCCGCTTCGATGCCACCGGGTCTTATTGTTTCAGCTCCGGCGTCCGGCGTCGGCAAGACAACGGTCATGCTGGGGCTCGCACGGGCCTTGCGTGATCGGCGGATGCTCGTACAGCCCTTCAAATGCGGCCCGGACTACATCGACCCCGCATTACATCATGCCGCCGCCGGGCGTCCCTCCGTCAATCTCGATAGCTGGGCGATGACGCCAGGCGCCATCGCAGGGTTGGCAAGCTGTGCGGAGGGCGCCGACATCATTCTGGCCGAAGGTGCCATGGGTCTGTTCGACGGTGTTGCGCGGGCCGGGGAAACAGGGACGGGAGCAAGTGCCGATATCGCGGCCTTAATGGGCTGGCCGGTGGTCCTCGTTCTTGACGCATCAGCACAGGCGCAGACCGCTGCCGCCGTGGCGCACGGCCTCGCCAATTTTCGCGATGGCGTACGAATTGCCGGTGTCGTGCTCAACAAGATTGCCAGTCCTCGTCATGAAAGCTTGGCACGAATTGGTTTTGAGTCGATTGGAATCCGGGTCTTTGGTTCGCTACCGAGGCGCGGGTCAATCGTGATGCCCGAGCGTCATCTCGGACTTGTTCAGGCCCAAGAACAGGCCGGGCTGGATGAGTTGCTTGGAGCGGCTGCTCGGTTCGCTGAGTCCCATATCGACATCGACGCTCTGGTGTCAGCAGCGGCGAAGGGTTCGATACCACCGGCCTCCACCGTCGATCGACGCCCGCCAGGCTCACGCATTGCGCTTGCGCGAGATGAAGCATTCTCATTCGTCTATCCGCACATTCTTGAGGGGTGGCGCCGTGCCGGTGCGGAAATCCTGCCGTTTTCGCCTCTGGCTGACGAGGCCCCGGATCCCACGGCGGACGTTTGCTGGTTACCGGGCGGCTATCCGGAACTGCACGCCGGTCGACTGGCGGCGGCCACAAACTTCCGGAGCGGTTTGAGAGCTGTCGCGGAAAAGGGCCGGGTGCATGGGGAGTGCGGTGGGTACATGGCGCTTGGCGAGGCCCTTATTGATGGCAAGGGAAATCGGCACGAAATGGCAGGACTTCTTGGCCTTGTGACCTCCTTCGAGGAGCGCAAGCTGCATCTGGGATACCGCCACTGTGAACTTCTGGCGTCCATGCCCGGTTTCGAAGCAGGGGCCATCCTGCGTGGCCACGAGTTCCACTATGCCACGATCGTAACACAACCGGACCCTCCATTGGCCCGGGTGCAGGATGCGACAGCGACACTGGTTCCTGAAACAGGTGCCCATCGCGGCCATGTTAGCGGCACCTTCTTTCATTTGATCGCGGAGGCGCCATGAGCGGTTTTGTCTCCTTCGTTTCTTCTGGTCCGGGGGATCCGGAGCTCTTGACCTTGAAGGCCGTCGAGAGGCTCAAGGCGGCGGACGCGGTATTGTTCGACGACTTGTCGTCAGGCCCGATACTGGCCCATGCGCGGTCGGGGGCCGACCTTGTCGGCGTGGGAAAACGCGCCGGGCGCGTGTCTCCAAGGCAAATCCATGTCAGCCGGCTTTTGGTTGATTATGCGAAGTCTGGGTTGCGCGTGGTACGTCTGAAGTCGGGTGATGCAGGGATTTTTGGCCGACTGGAGGAAGAAGTCATCGCTTTGCGCGCCGCCGGAATTCGATATGAGATCATTCCGGGAGTCACGACCGCTTGCGCAGCAGCAGCTGCTGCTGGCATCCCACTGACCCGCCGGCAGACGGCGCAGCGGGTGCAATTCGTGACCGGTGCCGATGTGACCGGGAATGTTCCCGAGAATCTCAACATGGCCGCGCTGTGCGATGCCACCGCGACCACTGTGGTGTTTATGGGTGGGCGAACATTTCCCAAGCTCGCGCGCGCACTCGTGGCGCATGGGTTGTCGCCGCACACACGAACTCTTATGGCCGAAGCCGTCGGACGCCCGGAACAGAGACTGACATTTGGGGACCTGGAAGGATTGGCCAGCAAACTCAGCGGCCAGAGGCCGACTGCGCCAGTCCTGATTTTGTTTGGGCCGCTTGTCGACAAGTGGGATGATTGAGCTTGCGTAACCGCAAACGTTGGCGGCTTAACAGCCGCGGCATGTCACGGTCGGCTCTTCAAAGAGGCCGCTTTTTCCTTATCCTAGGGTCGCATGATTGAAATTCTGCTCATCGGCATTGGCAGCGGAAATCCCGAACACTTGACGCTGGAAGCCATCAAGGCTCTGCGAACCGCTGAACTCATCCTCATCCCCGTCAAGGGCGCGGACAAGTCGGACCTCGCGGATGTGCGCCGTCAAATGGTTGCCGAGTTCGCCACCAGCCCGCAAACGCGCGTCGTGGAGTTCGCGATGCCAAGGCGCGACACCGGCAACCCTGATTATCTTGCCGGTGTGGAACAATGGCATGAGATGGTCGCCGCGGCTTGGCGCACGGAAATCGTCTCGCATGCCACTGGTGACTGCCGGGTTGCACTCTTGGTGTGGGGTGACCCATCGCTATATGACAGCACGCTGCGAATTTCCGCGCGTCTTGCCGAGCAACTGCCCGTCAATGTCCGCGTCATCCCTGGGATCACATCCCTGCAAGCCCTGACGGCTGCGCATGGCATACCTCTTAATGAGATTGGTGATAGCGTGGCCATCACAACCGGCCGTCAGTTGCGCGATCACGGCTGGCCTGCGGATATCGATACACTAGCGGTCATGCTTGATGGCGAATGCTCATTCCAAGCGGTGTCCTCGGTGACTGATGCTAGCATCTGGTGGGGAGCTTATCTTGGGCTGCCGCAGGAGATGGTGCTGTCTGGTCCGCTAACGGACACCGGTCCGAAAATCATTGCGGCACGTTCGCAGGCACGCGCGCGGCACGGCTGGATCATGGATGTCTACATTCTCCGGCGCGAACCGTAGCAACAGCGCGCAGGCTGACCCGCTGCACTCATGCGTCCTTCATCACTGTGGCGACGGACACCGAATGCACGAAGCCGGCCCCAATCGAGGCCGGCTTCAGGGTGCTGATGGGTGACCTATCAGCAGACGTTCAAGGAAGACTCAGCGTTAGTACTTGTACTTGCCGCCGACCCAGAAGGTGCGACCCTGTCCGGGCTTGAGGCCATCTTCGCGGTCGGTGATGTAAAGTTCATCGGTCAGGTTCTCACCGGCAACCCAGATGCTGGCACCCGTATCACCAATGTCTAGATTGGCGCGCGCCGACAGCAACCAAACGTCTGGGACAAGACCGATCTCACCTTCCGGATCACCCGCGAACGGCGTGTTGAATTCATCGGTGAAGAATTCACCACGGTAGGTGTAGGTGACGCTTGCGTTCCAGTCCCAGCCGTCAAAGCGTTCTTGCTCGACACCGAGGGTGAGAGCGGCGACCTGGTCGGGAATTTCCGGCGCCAGGAAGCCGGCAATCGAAACCGGTTCTGCTGGACCGTCATCGTCGTCGTCCCCACCACCACCAGAAGTCCCCTTCTGGAATTCGGTCCGGTTCCAGGTGTAATTGACTTCACCGAAGAAGTTGAATTCACCACCATGGAAGGGGTTTGAGTTCAGTCGGCTGTAGAGTTCGATGCCGTTCACTTCCACTTCATCGGCACGACCGAAGCCGCGGTCGCCTGCGGTGGAGAAGGACTGGCCAAACTGGTAGTTGCGGATGTCCTTGTGGAAGTAGGCAACATCGAAGATCAGACCCCGGAAGGCATCCGAACGAATACCGATCGTGTAGTTGTCGCCGAGTTCATCCGGAGCCGGGAAGGCTTCGTTACGCAGGATCGCGGTTGAAAGACCCCGGTAGTAACTTGCGTAAACCGTTGAGTTGCGAAGTCCGGTGTAGGCTAATGAGATGCCCGGCAGGATGTTGCCTGAGGAGTAGCTCTCATCGAAAGAATTGCGATTGATACCCTCGATCTCGAGGCATTCCTCAACACCGAGGTTTTCTTCGCACTCTTCGCCTTCAATCTCCTCAGCTTCGCCTTCTTCCTCGGCGGTTACCAGCGACTGGCGCTGCACCCGATACCACTCAAAGCGGACGCCGGGAACGACCCTCAGGTCTTCGCGAGCGGCGATGTTGGTCTGGAGAAAGGCCGAAACGGCATCGGCTTGCAGGTTGCGCTCGAAGATGGTGAGGCCTGAGCGGTCGCTATCTTCAAGAACCACTCCCGACTTACCAAGGAAGTTGCGGTTCGAAAGCCTTTGCTTTTCGTAGCGGATGCCAGCCTGCAAATCATAGGTCATGCCCCAGTGAAGCGGCAGGTTGGCGCGTTCCCCACGGACTTCACCGCCAACAGCGCTGAAGGTACGCAGACGGCCAAACATGGAATTCTCGGGAATAATGACCGCGCTCAGACCATCTTCATCTTCATCTTCGAAGACCGCGCTGAGGCCCTTAAATTCATTATCAGCCGGGTTATCTTCCAGTGTTACGATCTGATAGCGGTCGCGACGGTGGCGCTTGGCGTAGAAGCGCGAGGTGAGGGTCGTATCGTCGTCGAGATACCAGTTGTGAACGACCTGGCCGCGAACGATGTCGCCGTTGTAGTTGTTGAAGATGGCGCCTGGCGCGAAGCAGGTCTTACAGTGGTTGAAGGCAAAGAACTGCCGTTCGACCAATCCGAGCGGATCGTCGTCTTCACCTTCCAAGTTCGATTCATCGTATTTGTCACGCTGGCGGGCGACGGTCAGCTGGACGGTCAGGTCCTGATCGATGCCTTTCCAGCCCAGCGCGCCGTAGAAGTCATTGAAGCGCAGCCGTTCGGTGTCCCAGGCGCCGTCGACATCCGCGCCGCTGTAGGAGACGACCACACCGACATTGCCGAAGGTCCGGCGCGTGTGCACGTGGCGGCGGTTGGACAAGCCCGTGATGCCATAGCCGTCCGGGTTGCCGTTTCTGTTCTTGTCGGTAAAGCCCAGCGCACCGCTGATCACCGTTTCGTCCGGTCCAAACGGTGACAACAGACGGAAGTTGACGATGCCGAAGTTGTTGTTGGGACCGTGCACGACAGAGCCGCCGCGGATCACTTCGACGCCTTCGATCCGGTCAACCGGCGCCAAATAGTGTACCGAAGGGTCGAGCCAAAGGGCTAAGTTGACGGACTGGCCGTCCTCCATGACGAGCAGCTTGCGCGAACGCCGGGGCGGCGAGCCCTGGGCGCCGATGCCCCCGTGGTTGCCGGCACCGTCGTCGTTGACGACGACCATGCCGGGAACTCGGGTGAAGATCTCATTGCGCGTACGGGCGCGGCGCTCATCCAACACGGCTCGCGTCACGTTGGTGGCGGCCTGCGAGAAGCCCTGCAAATTGGTTGGTGTGATCTGCCTGGGGTTGATCGGGGACGTCGCCGACTGCGTGGCGCGTGCCGCCGCACCGGTGCTGTTGACGGCGCCGTAAACTGGACCTGGATCAGCGGCATCCTCGGCGGCTGCGGCCGGCGAGTCGACGACGGTCGGCTCAGACTGAGGTTGAGGTTGGACTTGAACTTGTTGTACCGGCTGCGGCTGTGCCTGGGGTGGCGCCTGCTGCGGGCTGGTCTCGACCACGATGTCTTCGAGCTGCTGGCCGCTGGTTCCAGTCTGCGTCTGCGGCTGAGCCTCTGGTTCGGGCTGAGCGTCTGGCTCAGGCTGCGCTTCAGGCTGAGGCTGCGCTTCCGGCTGAGGCTGCGCTTCCGGCTCAGCCTGCTGTGCGAGCACTGTTGCCGTCGGAACACTGCACACCGCAATAGCTAGCGCCAGAATGCGCCATTTCGTGAAAATCATTTCGTCCCCCTCGATAGGTCGCCAACTGCGATTTCGTATCCCCAATTTCGCGCCGAAACCGCATACTGCCGACGTGAACGTAGATTACCATCTGGTGTACCGACGGCCTACCCCCGAGGTAAATTTCTAAATTTGTTACAGCAATTTCCGGTTTTTCCCGAAGCCCCGTTTCATGCGGGTTTTCGAGGTGCCACTGCGTATCCCGGCGGCAACATTGGCTCAGAACATCGAACTCGGGGCCGCTGCGCACCGCTTCAGGCCCGTCGGACGTTCCGCAAACAGGCTGTGATTCGGGAATTCATCACGGTGATGATTGGGAGGAACACCCCTTCCAATCATCACGTTGATTCTGCTGTCTTTGCCGCGTGGTCGCAGCAGTCTACCTGACAGGGCATAAAGACCTTGCGAATCCTATTCATCGACAAGCACCCACTGATTGCGGATGGCTTCGCCGCGCTCATCTCTTCGTTTGAAGACTGGGAACTGAGGTCGGCAACCTCGGCTGAGGAAGGTGCCGAGTTGCTCGCGTGTTTCGCGCCGGATATCGCCATTCTTGATTTCGATCTGGGTGACGATTCCGGGCTGAAGTTGCTGCGGAAAGCGAGTTGCTGGCCCAGTCAAGCGCGATGCATCATCTATGCGCCAGGTGACGATCCAGTTCTCGCCGGCATCGCTCTTGACGTGGGAGCCAAGGCTTTTGTCAGCAAATGCGCCGACACCAGTCAGTTGATTGAGGCCATTAAGGTCATATCGGACGGCGGCACCTGGCTGCCGCCAAACCTATTGCAAGACGTCGCCCGACTGCGCACCAGTATTGATGGCCGAAATCGCGGTTTGACGGATAGGGAATTCGAGGTGCTGCGAAGCCTTGCTTACGGCGAAACGATGGGAGAAATGGCCTTTCGGCTCGGTGTGTCCTATAGGACGGTTTCCAATGATTGCGGCATTCTCAGAGAAAAGCTCGACGCCAAGTCGCTTCCCGAGTTAATTCGCATCGCCATGTCCCGTAAAATTCTCTAAGACCCTCGAAGGCGAGCCGGTTGCCCTACACATGTAACGAACTGTAGGCAGCTCCGTCGTTGCCGACGGGCGTCCGGCTAATGTATTGACACTTTGAATCGTGACGGCGGTCTATGGCGCCAAGGCTCAGTTCCTGGAGACAGCGGCGAGCCTGGCCGTCGTCACAACAGGACAGAGTTCGCGAACGTTCTTTTTCGGGGGTGCGGGCCGCAGATGGATAGGGCAGATCGGGCATGGGCATGGATTGGCAGACTGCCGCTGCATGCGCTCATTATTGCCGGACTGCTGACTTTGACCGTGGCCCTTCGGATTGCGGATCCTGAGCCAATCGCTCGCTTGCGGCTTGCCGCTTTCGACACGTTTCTACAGCTTGCTCCCCGCGCTGCCGACCCTGATTTCCCCGTCAAGATCGTAGCCATTGATGATGCCTCACTCAAAGAGGTCGGCCAATGGCCGTGGCCGCGGAATGTCATGGCCAAGCTGATCAAGCGCCTCAGCGCCGCCGGTGCGAAAGCCATTGCGCTCGATATCATACTGCCCGAAGCTGACCGGCTCTCGCCCTCGCAATTTTCCGCGGCTTATGCAGACAACCCAGCCTTCGCCAGTGTCGCGGCTCGTGTCGGACAGCTGCCGCCATTGGATGCAAGACTTGCTGCCGAACTGAGAGAAGTACCGTCAGTTCTGGCGTTTGCGGGGGAGAACAATACGCGCGGACTGCCGGGTCCCGTTAAGGCAAGCTTCGCCACTGCTGGCGACCCGCCGGGGCAGTTTGCCCCTTCGTTCACGGGCAGCATTTCAAACTTACCAATCCTAACCGCGCAGGCCCACGGATTAGGCTCGGTGAATTGGATCCCTGAGGGTGATCAAATCGTTCGGCGCGTCCCCCTCATTATCCGCATCGGTGAGACGCTCTATCCGTCGCTCGCTCTGGAAGCCCTGCGCATCGGCCAAGGCACTTCCACCGTCTTCATCAAATCTTCCGGCGGCAGCGGGATCACTGCATTCGGTCAGCAAACAGGCATCGAGTTTGTTCGCGTTGGACGTGTCGTGTTGCCGACAGATGGCCGAGGTGAACTGTGGCTCAAACTTGCGAAGCCCGATCCACGGCGCACAATTTCGGCAAGCGCCGTCCTCGCCAATGACTTTGATGGTTCGCTAGTGGAGGGCAGGTCGGTTTTCATCGGAGCAACCGCGATTGGCCTTCATGATCTGCGCGCCACGCCGCTTAGCCCCGCGGTGCCGGGCGTCGAAATGCACGCGCAGGCCTTGGAGCAGATGCTCTCAGGCGACCACGCCGTGCGGCCCGCATATGCCGCCGGTCTCGAGTTGAGCTTCCTGGTGATTGCGGGTGCCTTGATCGCTTGGCTGCTGGGGCGGTCTGGTCCGGTGACAGCGGCCGTGCTGGGGCTTGC
>JARFQY010000176.1 GCA_029287535.1 Filomicrobium sp. | reverse complement strand
GGTTAGGACCACCGATTTCAACGGATAGGACTGTCGACCGCGAACCGCTAGCGAGCGCGATAGTGCTACCGCCGATGTAAGGCCCGATCTCGATGATCGGCCCGCCGCAGACTTTGGCTAGAGAATACAGCCGCTGTAATGCTTCCATTCCTAGCATCGAGATCTTGTTTGCGAACGCTATCGGGCTTCGCTCGTCTTCGACAGGTTGCCTCATGTTCGGTTGTGCTCCCAGTGCTATTAAGTTCTGTGTCATCTGCTCTGAAGGAACTCACGAACAGTCCGCTTCAACCGAGAGTCCGTAAAGCGCCCCGAACTTCCCGCGAAGGTACTCTAGGTACGGAGCCACATGAAGTGGGCGGCCTGTGGCGCGGAGGATCAATTCGTCCGGTCGATATCGCCGACCATGTTGATAGACTTCCCTGCGAAGCCAATTCAGAAGCTGCGAGGTGTCGCCGCGTTGCAGCTGGTGTGGGATATCAGGATGCATCTGCAGCGCTGTCGCATAAATCTGCGCGGCGAGAATGTTGCCGATGGTGTAGCCCTGAAATGCTCCACCGATGAGGCCGGCGTACCAGTGAACGTCCTGGAGGCAACCCTCGCGGTCCGTCTCCGGCTCGACACCCAAGTCCTCGCGCATCCTTGCACGCCAGGCTTCCGGAAGGTCTTGCACATCGAGCCGTCCTTCAAGCATCTCGTTTTCGAGATCGAACCGCATCATGATGTGCAGGTTGTAGGTCACCTCGTCGGCGTCGGTCCGTATCAGGGATCGCTCAACCCGGTTGATTGCCGCATAAAACTCCTGCAGCGATACGTCCGCGTAGTTGGCCGGGAAGGTCTCCTGTAGGACGGGATACCAGTACTCCCAGAACGGATAACTGCGGCCCACATTGTTTTCCCATAGACGTGCCTGGCTTTCGTGGAGCCCGGCGGATGCGCCGCGTCCCAGCGGGGACCCGTCGAAGTCTTCTGAAACACCTTGCTCATAGAGCGCGTGTCCGGCCTCGTGCAGCGTGGAAAAAAAGGCCTCACAGAACTCGTCTTTGCGTGTACGGGTCGTTATTCGAACATCTCCTGACGAGAAGCGCGTGCAAAAGGGGTGAACCGTCTTGTCGAGACGGCCGCGAGCTAGGTCGTAACCAATCTTCTCAACCGCGAATAAGGCCAATGCGAGTTGCTGGTCTTCGCCGAATGCCCCTTTCAGGCAAGCATGCGAAACCTGGGGCCGGTTGCCGATGTCCCGAGTCAGGTCAAGGAGCGCGGGTCTCAGCTCGGAGAATATCTGACGGACTTCAGCGACGGTCATACCTTCGTCAGTATCGTCGATCAGCGGATCGCAGATATGCGCGAATGGGGCAAAGAATTCTGCGTATTCCCGGCTTAGGTCAATCGATGTCCTGAGATAGGGGGCCGTGGCTGCGAAGTCGTCTTCCTCTCGCGCCTGGACCCAAGCTGCATAGGATTGAGCGCGGTGCGCACTCGCACGCTCGACAAAACTCGCGGGAATCTTGTTGGCTTTCTCAAAGTCACGGCGCGCGACACGAACCAACGAGGCTTCCGGCTCCGACAGGTCCTCACCCGAGGCTTCCAGCGCATCAAGCAGACAGCCCAGCTCGGCAGCCGTTGCTTTTTGATGAGCGAAACGGCTCAAAGTCGCACGCTGTCGTGCTCGTGAAGCCGATCCGCCTGCCGGCATGTAGGTCGTTTGATCCCACGCCAGGACCGCACCTGCGGATCTCAAGTCATCGATTTCAAGAAGGCTTCGCTTTAGGAGATCGAGCTTTTGTTCGTTATCTCCGCTCATTCGATCACCTTTTCTGGATGGTTGGACTTAATCGTTCTCAATGCGCTCCATGTCGGCATCCGAGAAACCAAAGTGATGGCCGATCTCATGGATCAGTACGTGTCGCACTGTATCGGACAGCGGCTCGCCTGTTCTATGTGAATAAGCGATGATTGGATCGCGATAGATGATCACCTCATCTGGAAGGCCGGGGACCATAAAGTTGCTCTTCTTTGTCAGACTGACACCATGATACAGCCCGAGGAGTTCGATGGGGTCAGAGATCCCGAGCCCCTCCAAGACTTCTTTCGAGGCCTGCGGTTCGGTGCGAATGGCCAGTCCGTGACAGGCCTCTCGGTATATCTCGGGGAGCTCTTCGAACGCACTCTCGACCAGTTTTTCGAAGTCTTGTTCGCTTACACGCAAATTCAAACACCTTAATCCGAAGCCAGCTGAGGCAAGCAGGACGAGGGCCATTCTTACCTGTCGAGCACAGCGTCATCTTAGTTCTAATTTGCTTCTGGGACGAGAGATGAAATCCTGCCGTGCGTTAAGGCCCTTCCGCTCACGCATAGACTGCATGGCGTTGCCCGACGGATTTCTTTTTCCGGGCTAAAGGCAAAGCCTACATCAGCGCATCGCGCAGCGGTAGATGTGGGACGGCGTCAACGTCCAGCGGGCGCTTGAGCCGATCTGCCGCCAACATCATCGCGCGCTCCGCCAAAGCCGTAATCGTCAACAGCGGGCTGACGCCGATCGCCGAGGGCACTGCCGCTCCGTCGCAGACATAGAGCCCCTCATGCACACTCGTCGGCCCCCTTGTCGGATCAAATACACGCCCGTCTGGTGCAACAACACCTTCATCGCTGCTCTCGCCCATCGCACAACCGCCGAGCGGATGGGCAATGATACGGTTTCCACCGAACGCCGTCATGGTGAAGGGATTGGAGGTGAACACACCACCCATGCCTTCGATCATCGCCTTGACTTTCTCTTCGGCTCGCACGCGCTCCGGTGCGTGGCTGTATTCGGGCCAATCCACTACGATGTGGTCGCCTTGAAGCCG
>JARFQY010000124.1 GCA_029287535.1 Filomicrobium sp. | reverse complement strand
GGCTTTTGCGATTAAAGGCGCCGTGGCTGCTGCCTGCCCTATGACATATGCACAGTTCGAGGCGGCGGTCCCGCACATCGACGTCGAGGAGTGTCCCGAACACGCTCTCGGTCAGCCGGCTTTCTGCCGTGCATCGGCCGGCGGCGACTTGGTGCACGTCTTCTTTTTCGACACAAAAGGAGAGCAGTGTCTTTTGAAGCTGCAGTCGTATGGTGAGGACGCCTTCGAATTGCAGATTAACCGCAAGTAACTTGAAGCGGCTTCAAACGCGACGCATTGTCTTTCGGTCGATCCAATGACCCGGTTCTACGACGGCAGCATAAAGTTTCTGCGCCGGGGCATCTGATCAAAGCACGGCCAGTGTCTGCCCCAAAGGAAATCTCGATGGCAGGCAGGCTGAAGCTCGCATCAGGCGTTGGGTTTTTCTTCAGTATGTCGAAACAGCGTAGGAGGATTTTCATGAGGGCGCTCGTAAGAAGGCTCGCTCTAACAGCGATCGTTCTGGCCAGTAGCATTAGCATGGCGTCATTTGCCTTTGCGGAGCATCGAAGCGGGAGTGGGCATTCCCATCAGTGCGGGCACCACGGAAAACACAAGGGCCAACACCAGGGCCAGTACCAGGGCAAGCACAAGAGCAAGCATCACGGCTGCGGCAAAAAACATGGTATGCGCGCGCACGGCGGTGGGTCCGGACATGGCGCTGGTTGGCGCGGCGGAAAACGTGTCGATCGGTTGCTCGAGCGTTTCGATGCGAACAAGGATGGTGAACTCACGCAGTCCGAGCTTGATGCTTCACGTACGGAGTTGGTCGAAAAGTATGACACCGACAAAGATGGCAAGCTGTCGCTGAGCGAGTTCGAACGGCTTTGGCTTGATGTGAAACGTCGTCGGATGGTGCGTGGTTTTCAGTACATTGATGAGGATGGCGACGCATTGATTACGGTGGAAGAATTCCTGAAACCGTATTCGGATACCGTGGAACGTATGGATCGTGATGGTGATGGTTCCATCAGTCGCGATGACCGGCGTGGAAAAAAGCGTCGCGGTGGGCGGCATGCTCCCGCCGACCAGCAGGAAGGAGCGACTCCAGAGGCGGAGCGCAAGTAATAAGCGCACACGGCTCACTATACTGCTAGGTCCGCAATATGGGCTTTCTGGACATTGTTTGAGCCGGAAAGCCCTTATTTGTCATACAGTTGCCGCGAAATCAGGCGGGTTCTGAAAGTACATCAATACTGCCTTTAAGGTGGCTGCTGCACCGAGCTTGACCTGTCACAACATAGCCGGATTTGATTGGTTTCACCGCCGGATTAGTTTGGCGGGGGAATACATGTTTGAAATAGCGTTCAAGGGCACTGTAGCGTCCGCATTGGCTGCAATAATTCTTCTCTTGGCTTGTCCCGCTCCAAGCTGGGCCCAATCAGACAACCCTCTGCTTGCTATCGATACCAGTAGCCCGCGCGGTACGATGCGAGCATTTCACGAACTAACTGCAAAGCTTGAGACAGCCTATGGCCAGCTGATCGCGGACCCCCGCCCCGCCCGTCAGGCTGAAATGCGGCGCATTATGGACCAGCTACGACGCCTCCTCGACATGCAGCAGATACCTCCAGCATCCCGAAGGAAGGTCGGCGGTGATACCATCGTGTTTCTCGTTGATGTCCTGCGGCGCATAGAGCTACCGAAGCTCACCCAAATACCAGATGCCAAAGCGGTCCAGTCGAACAGGGAACCCGATCACTGGACCATTCCCGGCTCTGAGATAACAATCAGCCGAGTTGCGGAAGGAGTGAACAAGGGGCGATTTCTTTTCAACTCCGATACCGTGGCTCGTGCGGAGGAGTTCTACCACCTCGTAGAACACTTGCCGCCCAAAGAACCAACCAAACTTCCAAGCTGGCGCAATGTTCAGCTACAGGCGCACGGCTGGATGATCCCGCCAGACTTCGTCTATAATCTACCGGACAGCCTAAAGAGGCCGATCCTGGACACGCCCATATGGAAGCTGATGGGAAGCTTTCTCGTCTTGGGACTAGCAACCGCATTGGCTGCAATTTGGTACAAGCTGACATGGCCGACGAATTCCAGTCGTGGCCCTGTGAGATACATGCGCCGGATACTGACGCCACTGGCCTTGTTGGTCATCATACCCGTTGCGAGATTTCTGATAGACGACCAGATTTTTGTAGTGGGTACGTTCGCGGAGATGTTCGAATTTTCCGCGGATTTCCTGATCTACGTCGTACTAGCCTGGACGGTATGGCTGGCCGTCTTTCTCGCAATTGAATGGATCATCGCATCTCCTGCCATTCCAAATGAAAGTCTTGATGCAAGCTTGCTACGGCTTCTGGGTCGGGTAAGCGGCATTGCTGCCGTTGCTATGTTGGCAGCTCAAGGGGCCCAGCAACTAGGTCTACCCGTCCTTGGAGTTTTGGCTGGGCTTGGCGTCGGAGGATTAGCCGTTGCGCTCGCGGCTCAGAGCAGCCTAGAGAACTTCATCGGGGGCGTGAACCTTTATGCCGATAGACCTATTCGCCTTGGAGACTTCTGCGAGTATGGCGACATCAAAGGACACGTCGAACATATTGGCCTCCGCTCAACACGGATTCGAGCACTGGACCGAACCATCACTTCGGTGCCCAATTCCCAGTTAGCTAAGGTGCACGTGACCAATTACACGTTGCGTGACCAAATGCTGTTTCAGCATGTACTTGATTTGAGATACGAGACGACAACGAAACAGCTGCGTTTCTTGGCATTTAGTATCCGAGGCTACCTGTCCTCTCATCCGAAGGTGCGCAAAGAAGTCACTGTGCCACGCGTTCATGTGGTTGGCTTTGGTGACTGGTCCATCAAGGTGGAAGTCTACGCGTATGTCGATACGCGAACAGTTCCTGATTTCCTTGCCGTTCAAGAGGAGCTGATACTTCGACTCATTGAATTGGTAAGCCAGTCCGGGTCTGAATTCGCTTTCCCCTCTCAAACGACCTATTTAGCACGCGATGCCAATGCCGACACCAAGAGTAGCCGCCAACACCTGGTGCCAGTCGACTTGCAGAACACACAATCGATTCCTCTGTCTTAGATGTTGAATATTGGCCAAGTGGATAAAGCCCGACTCCAGGGATGAGCGCCCGGCAGACAGCTTGAGCCGGCACGGCTTGCCTTGCGGCGATCGGAAGATAGCAAGACGGTCGCCAACACCTATCGCCTATGGGCTCGGCCAAGGTGGTGGTTGGTTTTGATGGGAGTGTCAGACCCGGCTTCCAGGAGTTCAATGTTCGAAGACACCTGAAACCCGACGGCCCTGGGGGGAACTTGGAGTCGTGATCCCATTGTTTCAGCGTCCGGTGCGGTACGCTCCTAACCTTTGGAAGCGTGCAGCTTAAGTCGCTGGAAGAAGTCTCGGATCCTTTTTGCGTTGGCCCCGAGGTCTGAAAGCCCAACACGGGACTTCGACCGCACGTCAACCCGGGTACCCTGCCCCTCTGGCGTAAGGCGAACGACGAAGTCGTCGATGAAACCGAACCAGAAGGACGTAAAGGTCGCCTCGATCACCGTCGCCTCTCCGCGGCGTTCGACTTGAAGGACGTCCATATTCATATCTGCAATAACTGACTGGGCACGCTTCGCTGCCTCCTCGACGCTGATGTCGAGAACCATCGGCTTGATGTCGGGAAAAGCCTTTTGTTGTGCTTCGGCTATCGTCAGGCTGGATCGCGGCGCCTCTTGCCTTCCTACATATTCGGCCGAATTTTTTCTGGGCTGCTTTGCGCCAGCCACAATGGCTGGTGGATTGTCAAAGTCGGTCGTGATGTCATGGATGAGTGGATATGCTCCGACGAGCTGTTCAAATTTGAAAGGCACCATAGCCGCACCTCCCGCCGCCACTGTTGCTACGAGCAACAAAAATGTGAGACCGGAACCTGTAACGAGCGCAACGAGAGTTAAGATGCCGGCAACCCCTGCCATGATAATCGCCGGAAGCTTCATTGCGCGCATGACAGCCAGCCCCGTTCCGTAGTCCCACCAGCCGAAGCGCGTTCCGGGTCCGGCAACAGCAATGGTTGTTGCTGCGCCAACGGCAAGCAGGGCAACTATGATAAAAAGAAACTTCATTGGCTGCTGCCCTCCGAGATTCCGTTGAGTGTGAGGCTGTGTAAGCAGAGATGGCTCACGGTGCGATCAGGAATCAGGAGGCAGAATTTCCTGGATGCATACCTGTTCGATTAGATGCTCGCGTCCGATGTCTCGGAGATGGGCTCGCTTCTGGTCGTTGGATAGATGTTCTCCCACGCCTTGCGTCAACGCCAGAACCACCGACCTATCGCCCATGTCGAACCAGAATACTCGGCGGACGAGCTTGCCATCCGCGTCCCGTGCGAACGGACTGTCCCGATCCCTTGCCAGGTCCGGCGTGTAATACTCACTGCTCATCTACAAAGCACCTCTGATAGCTGAGTTGATACGACCCTGCACTACTAGAGCATGCAAATGGTGCGACTACCATTGCCGGGTGATTCGGTCGCTAGCCGTCCGCTATCGGATTCAGGTGGACCAGCAGCACCGGGCAGCGCTGTCCGCTGGGTGACCAAAGCGGACACGCCCTTAACCGACAACTTTCTCGGCCCATTTGGTGCGTCTGAAGAGACACGACATCGCAGGTCCCTGGCGTAACGGGGCTAGGGCTTCTTATTGCGGCACTTCGGCCATTTGCCGATCTTGCCGATCTGCCTGCAGGTCTTCTTGGGCTTCTTGTTACGGCAGTTCGGCCATTTACCGATCTTGCCGATCTGCTTGCACGTCTTCTTGGGCTTCTTGTTGCGGCAGTTCGGCCATTTACCGATCTTGCCGATCTGCTTGCACGTCTTCTTGGGCTTCTTGTTACGGCAGTTCGGCCATTTGCCGATCTTGCCGATCTGCCTGCAGGTCTTCTTGGGCTTCTTGTTGCGGCAGTTCGGCCATTTTCCGACTTTGCCGATCTGCTTGCAGGTCTTCTTGGGCGTCTTGCTACGGCAGTTCGGCCATTTGCCGATCTTGCCGATCTGTTTGCAGGTCTTCTTAGG
>JARFQY010000102.1 GCA_029287535.1 Filomicrobium sp. | reverse complement strand
GAGGCATCTCGACTGGCGTCAAGGTTCGCCTCCTGGGGCACCCGATGCAAGTCCCTGTTTCAGAGCATGTATTGGGACGTGTGTTTCGAGGTTCTGGCGAGCCGATGGACGATGGCCCCAGTCTTGCCGGACAACGGCATGGGTCGGTCGGTGGACCTGCGGTCAACCCCACCACGCGCGAACTGCCGAGAAACATGATTCATACGCGGATTCCCATGATCGATCTGTTCAATAGCCTAGTGGAAAGCCAGAAGATCCCAATCTTCTCGGTATCAGGTGAACCTTATAACCAGCTCTTGGCACGAATTGGTATTCAGGCCGACGCCGACGTTGTCGTCTTCGGTGGCCTCGGCCTTCTCTTCGACGACTACTGGCGCTTCCGAACCACCTTCGAGGATGCAGGCGTCTTTTCGCGCACCGTCATGTTCGTCAACCAGGCCTCGGACCCGATGGTTGAACGCCTGTTGGTCCCCGACATGGCACTGGCTGTCGCCGAGCGTTTTGCCGTCGAGGAAAAAAAGCGAGTCCTGGTGCTCTTGACGGACATGACGGCCTACGCGGACGCGCTCAAAGAAGTTGGTATTTCAATGGACCGGGTCCCCTCCAACCGGGGTTACCTTGGCGATCTCTATAGCCAGCTCGCACGGCGCTATGAAAAAGCCGCCGATTTTTCCGGCGCCGGCTCCGTGACGATCCTGACCGTAACAACGATGCCGGGAGGAGACGTTACGCACCCGGTGCCAGATAACACCGGCTATATCACCGAAGGCCAGTTTTATCTCCAGGGCGGAGTCATCAATCCCTTCGGCTCACTCTCTCGCCTGAAACAGCACGTCATCGGAAAGGAAACCCGCGAAGACCACGGCGCCGTCATGAACACCATGATCCGGCTCTATTCAGAAGCCCGCGACGCGCAGCAAAAGCAGGCCATGGCATTCGACTTGTCCGGCTACGACCACCAACTGCTGAAGTTTGGCGATCTGTTTCGCGAACGCTTCATGGATATCGATGTTTCGCTACCTCTCGAGAAAGCCCTCGATCTTGGCTGGAAGACCATGGCCGAGTGCTTCGAGCCCGAGCAGCTGCTCATGAAGCAGGCCTTGATCGACACCTATTTTCCTCGTCAGCAGAACGTCGATTGAGCCATGTCGCGACTCCCCCTCAGCAAGGCCCAGTTGGCCAAGGAAAACACCAACCTGGCGATGTATCGGCGCTATCTTCCTTCGCTTGACCTCAAGCGCAAACAGCTGATGGCCGAACGGGCGAAGACCCGTGAGCGCATTGCCGAAATCGACTCGATTATCAGCGAGCAGGTCGAAACCATCGGCGCCGAAATTCCGATGCTCGCCAATCGCGACATCGACTTGAAGGGGCTCGCCCAGTTGACCTCGGTGCGCCTCGGCGAGCGCAACGTCGTTGGCCAGCGGCTTCCCGTCGTGGAGGAGATTGAAGTTGCTATCGCACCTTATGGATTCCTGATCCGCCCGCATTGGGTCGATCTCGTAGCCGAGCGGCTGAAGGAGGTGTTGCGTCTGCGCGTGGAAGCCAGAATCGCGCACCGGCAGCTCGAGCTCTTGGACGCCGCCGTCACCAAAGTCACCCAGCGCGTCAATCTGTTTGAAAAGGTCCTGATCCCGCAAGCTCGAAACAATGTGCGTCGAATCCAGATCGCGCTCGGCGATGTTGAGCGCGCAGCCGTAGTCACCTCGAAGATCGCGAAGCGTAAGCGGGAGGCGACGGCATGACCATCGAACCAATGTGCCGGGTTACGCTGTGCGGGCCATTGCGGGAAAAAGAGACGATCGTTACCGGCCTGCAGGAACTCGGATGTCTTCATCTCATTCCACTTAGAACGCCTGGACCTCTCGAACCCGAGGACCCGGCGGGACGCCGGCGCGCACAGGCAGCCTATCGGCATCTCACTGAAGCTCCACTCCAGCGCCGGCCTTGGCCCCGCGGCAGGGGCATCGATCTCGACGCTGCAATCGCCGCGGCCCTGGCCAATAAGGAACGGCTACGTGTTGCCCGCGACCGTCGTGATTTCCTAAACGATCGGATCTCCAACCTTGAGGTCTTCGGCGATTTCCGCTTTCCGCCGCAAGAAGCGCTGCGCGAAATGAAATTCTGGTTCTATCTGCTTCCCCTGAAAGACCGGAAGGCACTCGAAAAGCTTGAGTTGCCTTGGCAAATCGTCGGTCGCAACACGACGCAGCTGTACGTTGTTATCGTTTCACGCGAAGAACCCGACCGATCGGTCCTGCCCGTTCAGAGAGTTCACACCGGAGCACGCAGCCTGTCCGAACTGAAGGCCGAACTCGAGGATATCGAGATCGAGATCGAACAGGCCGAGGATGAATACGCCGAACTGACCCGGAGTCGCCTCGCACTCGGCATGCGGCTTGCCGAGGCCGAAGACGCCGACGACCGCAAGCTGGCATCCCGCATGACCCGCGACGAGGAGCGCGTCTTCGCCCTGCAGGGATGGGCGCCGACAAACCGCATCAATGACATTCGCGATTTCACCGAGCGGCATCAATTGGCCGTCACGTTTGAAGAGGCGACCGCCAGTGACCCTCCACCGACGCTTCTGCAAAACGCCGGCAAGTATGAAGGAACAGGCGCCCTCACATCCTTTTACATGACCCCGGCCTATTCGAGCTGGGACCCAAGCTTGATTGTTTTCTTTTCCTTCTGCGTCTTCTTTTCAATGATCCTGGCAGATTCCGGCTACGCCGCCGTCCTCGGATTAATCACGGCATGGTTCTGGAAGCCAATGGGACGCACGTTGGCTGGGGTGCGCATCCGAACGATGTTGGCAACAACGGTAACATGCGCCTTTCTGTATGGTGTCGCCGCCGGCAGTTACTTCGGCATCGCACCGCCCGAAGGCAGCCTGCTTGCCCGCCTTGCATTCATTGATGTCAAGAACTTCGACACGATGATGAAGGCGTCGATCATCATCGGCGTCCTGCACATCTCGCTTGCACTCGGCATATCAGCCTACAACAACCTGGGCAGCGGGATTGCTATTGCGAAGATAGGTTGGATTGCCGCCACGGTGGGTGGCTTGGTGACATGGCTGGGGCAGACTGAAATTGGCTACATTCTGATCGCGGCAGGTCTTGTAGGGGTGTTTGTCGGCAGCAGTCTCGGCAAGTCCGTCTCGGAGCCGCGCGGCATGCTCATGCGACTGGCCGATGGTGCTGTTGGCCTCACCGGCGTCACCAAGTTGTTCGGCGACGTGTTGAGCTACATGCGGCTTTTCGCACTTGGTCTGGCCAGCGCCTCGCTCGCCGGCACCTTCAACAACCTTTCCGCCCAACTCGCCGAGACCATGCCGGGCGTCGGCGTCTTGCTGGCCATCCTGGTTTTGGTATTCGGCCATGTCGTCAACCTCGCTCTCGGAATCATGAGCGGTGTGGTTCACGGCCTCAGACTCAACTTCATTGAATTCTTCGGATGGAGCTTCTCCGACGAGGGCTATCCGTTCAAGGCGTTCGCTCGCAGGGAGACAGTATCATGAACGAGCTGGTAATTACGCTCGGTTGGGTTGGCATCTTTGGTGCCATGGCACTCGGCGCGGTCGGCAGCATTATCGGCTGTGCCGTCGCGGGGCAGGCGGCCATCGGCGCCATGCTCGAAACCGATGGCGGTTATGGCCGCTTCGTCGGCATCTCCGCGATGCCCTCCTCCCAGATCATCTATGGCATCGTCATCATGTTTTCACTCAGCCAGAACGTCACGGCGGCGAACGGCGGCGCGCTCTTTGCCATCGGTTTTCTCGCCGGCATCGCATTGATGATGAGCGGCATCTGGCAGGGACGCGCCTGCGCCTCGGCGATCGCTGCAGCCAAAGACAAACCGGAAATCTTCGGGCTGTCATTGGCGCCAGCTGCGATCGTTGAAGGCTTTGCCGTCTTCGCCTTTGTCTTCGCTTTGGTACTGGCCGGCAACATTCCGACCTGATGAGGAGCGCAGGAGCAGACCCATGGCCGACACGACCCACCCAAACGCCTCCGGAATAGAGGCTCTCATCTCCCGCCTGCGCCAAGAGGGCGTCGACGAAGGCCGCTCGGAAGCCGAGCGCATCGTCGCTGAAGCCGAACGCCGCGCGCGCCGCATTCTCGAAGAGGCCGAGACCGAGGCGGCACAAACCCGAGAGTCAGCCGAAGGCGACGCCAACCGTTTCCGGCGCGGTGGCGAAGAAGCCTTGCGCACGGCAATGCGCGACGCGGTCCTTGATATGAAGGAGACCCTGACGCGGCGCTTCGCCGAACAGGTTCGCGGCACCGTCAGCGAACTGACCCGCGACGATGAAATGCTACAGCGCATGATCCTCGCCGTCGTCGGCCGTGCACGCGACGAAGCTGGCGGCACCGGTGAGTCCGATGTTGAGTTCATCCTACCGCGATCTGTTATCGAACTCGATCAGCTGCGCCGCAATCCCGAGGAGTTGCGCGAAGGCTCGCTCGCCCACTTCGCCGCTTCCGCAGCCGCCGACATGCTGCGACAGGGCGTTAGCTTTTCCCGGGCCGAGGATGACGCCGATGGCATCCGCGTTGCTTTGAAGGATGAGGGTCTTGTCATCGACCTGACCGACCGTGCGGTCGCCGAAGTAATTTTGCGCCATCTCCAGCCGCGATTCCGTGCCTTGCTTGAAGGTGTGGTGAGTTGAGGTCCTGACATGCCGGGCGAACGCTACATAACGCTAATGGCAAGCCTTCCCGCGCTGGGACCGATGCTCTCCGCCAAGCATGCGCCCATCAACCGGGTCCGCCTTGAGTCCCGCTTGCACCAGCTCCACCCCGACGACCAAAACGAACTGTTTGCCGTCCGCGATCTCTTGTCCTGGCAACGCCTGCCGCTCACCGGCACAGATGAAGA
>JARFQY010000086.1 GCA_029287535.1 Filomicrobium sp. | reverse complement strand
CTCGACCGCGCACTTGACGGCATCTACGACACTTGGGAACTCGGCCAATAGCCCATCGCCAGTCGTCTTGACGATACGTCCGCCGTGATTGGAGATCCCGGGATCGATAATCTTCTCACGGTGAGCTTTTTGGCGCGCAATTGTGCCTTCCTCATCCAGCCCCATGAGCCGTGAGTAGCCGACCATGTCGGTCAACAGGATGGCAGCAAGCCGGCGTTCCATCCGGATCCTCCTTTGTGGGAAGCCTAGCGGTGATCAGCGCGGGAATCTATCCAGTCCGTCGACAGCAACAATTCTCAGCCCCAAGGCAAAGAGCGCCTACTTTCCGCTTCTGAAGATAGACCAGGCATGCCGACGTGTTTTGGATGGTCCTTACCTGAAGGGGCAGCGAATGTCTGCAACCACTTGAACCGCAACCGCTCAAGGGGATCGCTGGACCGGTTAGAGCGTACCGCGCTGTTGATGCCGACGGCGCCGGCCATTTGAGACGGTCGGAGACACGCCCTTCAAAAGGAATGGCGGGCCGGCGTAACGAGCTCGCAATGCTGGAAGAGCGATGGACGTGCACAGAAAATAGCGACGGACAGTTGGTCCTGCGCATCAACAGAGCCGACGGTCTGTGGGGCGGCAAGCGGCTCTTTCCCATTCTCGAGAACCGAAGCGACGAGATCTCACCGCGAATTGGCCTGCACCTGGTCTGCTAGACACCAAGTCAGGCCAATTGCCGCTGATTTTGGAACTCGATCGGGCTTCCGTAGCCGAGCTACGAATGTCGTCTGCGCGGATTGTGGAACCGCTCGATGTAGTCGAACACGTTGGCCCGCGCAACATCGCGCGAGCGATAGTTTTTGGCCGTTGCACGTTCCGTTTTCGGCGACGAGGAGAAGCTCTCGACCACAGCTTTGTCCCGGACGTTGCCGGCCCGCGACAGCGAGGATTGGATGTCATGCAGGGCCACCAGCCGCATAAACGCCGCGTTCGTAGACTGGCTTTCCCGATCCGAGTGATCCATGAATTAGCGGGGTCGCCATCGTTGCCAGCGCGCCATCAAGGGCACGTCGGCGAGGAGGCTCGTGGTCATCCGGCCCTGCATCGCGCCGCAACCGCTCGATCTCCGCCTGCTCAGGCTTCATTACGCCCGTGGCCGGGAAGTGCCTGTCGCGGATCGTCGCCGAGTTGTTTGATCCACTTGCGCAGGATGTTCTCATGAACGTCGAGGTCCCGCGACGTCTGCTCAATACTGAAGTCACGCTCACCTACGGGTCGAATCGCCTCGAACTAGAACTCCCGCGGAAAACTCCGCCGCCCCATACGCCACCTCCGGTCTCATCATGACACCTGATCCGTGTGTCTGTGAAACCAAATGCAGGCCATACAGCTTTCCGCGTATAATTGGTTCGCGGGTCATATCGGAGCCCGCTTCTCTCGAAGAGATCACCAGTGACTAGCTTTTCACATCCCCCTGGTGCGCGTTGGTTTAAATCAGCTCTCATTCAGATATGTTCGAGTCGTGATGTCGAACGCAATCTCGCAGAACTGAGCGCCATCATTCGCGATGCCGCCGCCGCGGGCGCCGATTACATCCAAACGCCTGAGATAACAACAGTTATGGAGACCGACAGCAGTCGTCTTCCGGAAATATTGCAGCCAGAGCAGGGTAACAGGGCGCTTTCTTTCTATTCCGATCTGGCTCGTGAACTGGGCGTCTGGCTGCATATTGGCTCGATGGCGATCGCAGTCGCCCCCCGTTATGCCAACCGTTCGTTTCTCTTCTCCCCGGAAGGCCGAATAACAGCCCGTTACGACAAGATCCATTTGTTTGACGCCGACGTCGGGGGGCAAGTTTTCACCGAGAGCGAACGTTATATACGAGGCGCAAGGGCTGTCCTGGCAAGGTTGCCATGGACAACGCTGGGGTTTTCGATCTGCTACGATATGCGCTTTCCCATGCTGTACCGGGCCCTCGCCAAAGCTGGCGCCGAAGTGATCGCCGTCCCCTCGGCTTTCATCGTGGCGAGCGGCAGCAGCCACTGGCACACGCTTCTGCGCGCGCGCGCGATCGAGAGCCAGTGCTTCATCCTCGCAGCTGCGCAAGGCGGTGTACACGAATGCGGTCGCCACACGAATGGCCACTCGATTGCGATCTCACCATGGGGCGAAATCATAGCTGAAGCTGATGGCCACACACCGGGTTTCATCCTGGCCGACATCGACCTCATGGCCGTCGCGGAGGCCCGCCGCCATATTCCGTCACTCGACGCCGACCACCCATTCGCGATAGAGCACGCCGAAGACAGCGCAAGCGGCCTGACAGACTTGGTTGTGCGCTGACGCTGCCGGCCGGGGCACCTGGCGGCATTCGCGGCCTGTCAGTCCAGGGGCGGCAAGACGGATAGGAGAGGTTCATTCGGAATCATCATGAGCCCAGCGAATGGTTGGTCCAACTCGAGCACTAGAAAAATGGCTCCTGACACTGACAAGGCGGAAACGAACAAGAAGCTCAGAGGCGTTATCTTGGCCGGCGCCATGACGGAAAAACCAGCAAACAGGACGGAAATCCATGAGAGAAGTACAACTAGGAAAGGCAGGGGTATCGAACTACTGAGGTGCGAAAACAACGACAGTCGTACCCGCGCCAAATCATGAGTCAGCTGCAGTATTCTCCTTTTCAGCTCCTGCTGCGCCTCGTCCATCGGCTTCAGGTCTTGAATCTGTTGATATAGAAGCTCTCCTTGAGGCAAGGGTTTGAACGGTATCGGACGCGATGAGTACGCCTGCTCCTCGTTCCAGATTCGCGATGTTACCAGCGGAATTTCCTCCCGCAATGCAAGTCGAACGGTTCTGGCATCATCTCCATATTTGGACAGAAGATAGTCAAGCAGGATCAACCCTGAAGTAATCTGGTTTATTTCACTGCGGCGCATGTCATAGCCGGATTTGGCGCTGGCCACGAGAAGGCCGAGGACCAAGGCAGAGAGCGTCATCACAATTCCGAGGCCAAGCTTTATTGCGTCCTTAGACTCGGCCGCAAGTTGCTCTGCGGGCAGCACCTTGCGCAGTCCCCAGCCGATGAGTGTGCCGACGACGGCAAGAAGAAACGCAATCATCGATATGCTTATCGGATTCATTCAGTTGTCCTCCTGCTGCCCCATGCGATACCTGCGGAACGTTGCAGTCAGGGTCCAGTCTCCAAGCCCATAGTTCATGGTGAGCACCCTGGCTTGGGCGGCGCGTAACCTCCCCTTCGCTGAGCCGGCTGCCGCTTCGGTATCGCAACCGCAAGACATCGCTGCTGGCGGGAGTAAACCTTCTGGGAAACAGACTATATCCATGCCTATCGCTCGCTGTCAGGGCAATAACACCGCCTGAATGGCACGGCCTCGATATGAGCGATCGCGCACGTATAAGCCCTCAACGCCGAGGCGCCGGCCACGCGCCGCCGCTGGTTGTGGTAGACCTCACGGAAATCACCTGTTTTGCCTAGCTTGTCGTATAGTCGCCTGACGGCACTGGGCGAGAACCTTGGCTCGCGATAGGCCTCCGAGAATGTATATTCCGTCTGCCACTTCGCCGTGGCATTCGGAGAGATTGTCTCCAGGTCGGTGAGATGGCGCGTTGTGTAATCGATAAGCAGGCCATTGGAGATTTCATAAGTAAAGACTTGAAACGCTGGGTTTTGGCCGGCAATAGGGCTGATCGCCGGGACGACCTTGTCGACGATGACTGGCTCGCCCGCACTGTTCGAAAGAACACGAAAGTCGTCGTAGTGGGCATGGCCCGAAAAACTCGCAGAGACCGTATGAGCGTACCGGCGGAGTGCCGCAAACAACTCGATCGCAATATCGTCTCGCAGGAACGACACAACGTTGGTCTCGCAGCTATCGGCCTGCCCATGCCCTGTGGAATAGGCATCGATGCCCCACGGAATATGATGAAGGATCCAGACCGTGCCGCCACGCTCTTCCTGGTCCGATAGTTGGGCTTTGAGCCATTCCAACTGCTTTTGACCCGCATCAAGTCCTGTTTCACCGCAACGATTTTCGTAGCTTTTCGACCATAGCACGTCGTTCAAGACGAGAATTTTGGCGTTACGCACAGTGGGGTGTCGAACCTCGTAATAACCGCCTCCCCGGTACGTCGCATTGAATTCGGAAGACACGTTATCAGCACCTGCCGCCTCCTTGACGGCCTCCGAGGTCGCCGTCAGGAAAACGCCCTCCGGCTGGATGGCGTAGTCGCCACAATCCGAGTCGTTATTCCCAAGCGTCACGATAACTGGTTTTCCTGGCAGGGCCTCCCGAAGCGCGCCGATCAGAAATAAAACGGTTTTCTCGCCTAAACTCAACTCATCAATGGGCAGCTTTTGGTTGACGGGCTTTCTGCTCTTGTGCGCGTCAAATCGGTGCCCGAGGAAATCACCGGCGAACAAGACGAAATCAGCCGCGGTCATGTGTTCGGCGATGGCCGCAATGGCCGAAACCAGTAGGGCGGAGGTTGTGTCGTGACCTCGTCTTGGGGCGGAAGGGGTTCTGAGCGCCGCAAGGCGGGAGGTCCAGTTTTTGAGTTCGGTCGCCTGTAGGTTCGTGGCTAATCCCTCTGGCTCAAAAGGATCGAAGTGAATGTCCGAAACGACGCCAAAGGTGCCGGAGGGCTGTGACGCTGAAACTCCGGGATTGGCGGCGAGCAGGGCCAGGACTGCAATGACTGCTCTTGATAGGTGCTTCATGCTTGTTCGGTCTAAGAACGAGGTCGAGACATGGCAGTCTCACGGGCGGCTAAAGCATCAGTTTGGGGGATGTCGAGGCTTCACGGCCATGCCTATCCCCTTAGGTCAGGCGGCGGGCCAGAAAGCCCAATGTCATCAACGCGCTGAGGTGTTGTCTCGACTGCAAGCGCCAATGTCGTCAACTTGTTGATGCCCCGCCGATTTTGGCCCCGGAACCGGATCAAAAGGGATAGGCATG
>JARFQY010000085.1 GCA_029287535.1 Filomicrobium sp. | reverse complement strand
CGTACCTCTGGCCATGCTCGGCGCGCTCGGCGCGCAGGCCCTTCGCGGTCTGGAAAACGACATCTATTGCCAGATTGGTCTCATTATGCTGATCGGCCTCGCTAGCAAGAATGCCATTCTCATTGTCGAATTTGCCCGCCGCCGGCGCCAAGAGGGGCTGTCCATCGAAATGTCGGCTATGGAAGCGGCCCGCATTCGGCTTCGGCCGATCCTAATGACCGCATTTGCATTCATTTTTGGGGTGGCGCCACTTGTTTTCAGCAGCGGCGCGGGTGCCGCAGCCCGTCATTCGCTCGGCACCGCCGTGTTCGGCGGTATGTTCGCCGCGACCTTGCTGAGCTTGTTCGTCGTACCTGTATTCTATGTGCTGATTGAACGGCTGCGGACACGGCGCAGCGAACAGAATGCCTGACCGGCCGCGGCTCCCGCTCAGGGATGTGGAGCGTCACTTCGCTTTCTGGTCGGTCAGCGAAGCTCCCTTTTTCTCGGCGTTTGTTTTTGTGGCTCCGCTTTTTGCCGACTGCGTGACCTCGACGAGTTCACCGCCATGGATCTTTTGCAGCCCCTTGACGACCACCCGTTCTCCGGCCTTGACCCCTTCGTCGACGACGTATTGGTCCTGGTGAGCTGGGCCAAGCTTGATGCTGCGGCGCTCCACCTTGCCGTCCTTGTCAACGACGAATAGGTAATGCCCCGCCTCGTCTTCAGCCACGACGGGTGCCGGCACCAGTATGGCCTTGTGGTCGTCCGTAAGTGTCACCTTGACCTTTACGTATTGACCCGGCCGTTGCGTCTCATCGGGATTGGGGATCACGGCTCGCATCTTGAGCGTGCCCGTGCTCGGGTCGAGCTGGTTATCAACGAAGTCAATCGTGCCCGCGTGCGGGTAGATGGCCCCTGACGCCAACGCGATCTCAACCTTTAACGGTCCTTTTGCCTGGTAAGGCGCAAGGTCCTGATACGCCGCCTCGCTCGGACTGAAGTAGACATAAATCGGGTCAAGTTGCACAAGCGTCGTGAGCAGCGTGCTTTCAGCGCTCACCAGATTGCCGATGTTGACTTGCGTATTGCCGATGCGGCCGTCGATCGGCGCGGTAATGGTCGTGTAATCAAGATCGAGCTGGGCGTTGTTTAGCGAGGCCTGGCTGGCTGCAACCTCACCGGCGGCTTGCAGAGCATTACTTTGCATGGACTCGTACTTCTGTACTGAGGCGAAACTGTCCGACGCCAGCTTCTTGTAACGCACCAGCTGTTGTTGCGCGAAGGTTAGCTTCGCCTGGTTTTGCTCCAGCTCCGCCTTGTACTTTGCCACTTCCGCCTGAAAGGGCCGCTGGTCGATGACGAACAGCACGTCACCCTTTTTGACATCACTTCCCTCGGTGAAAGGCCGCTCATTTAAATAGCCCTGAACCTTGGCACGAACCTCGACAAGCTTGATCGCCGCCGTCGTCCCTACAAACGTCCGCGTCAGTGGAATCTGGGCGTCCACCGCCTTGGCCACCTCCACCTTGCGCTTCTTTGGGCTTTCGGCCTTGGGCTTGCTGTCGCCACAGGCAGCAACGAGAAGCGAAAAGCAAACCATGAGACATGCCGGGCTCCGCACGGCTGTCAGCCACTCATATCGACAATTCACTTTGGCTCTCCATACGCCTGGGACCGGTCGATACCATATAGTTGGCACACTTTGGATCGAATGCCAGAGGGATCGACCCATTCAAGTGCCACTTACCTGCTCCGACATCGATCAAGCGGGAGAAAAATGCAGACCAAGCCGGCGCGGAAACCATCGCCCTAGCGTCCGATATTGACCCTGCGAGAAGAGTTGTCGCCAGCCGGCGATCTCGATACGGATGAAAAATAGAACCGCTGCGTTCGCGACCGCATGCGTTGCGCTTGTCAGTCGCGCATCATCCTAGCTGATAGGCCCAATAAGCAAACTGGCGTGAAAAACCAGTATTGACCGGTACTCGGACACCACACATTTCGATATGACATAGCTCGCCGAAACGCGAGCACACCCCCGGCTCGCACCTGCTAGATGCAAAATTCCTAGCGCGGCGACAAAGCGAGGTCGAAATCATCATCCCCCCCGATGCAACCACTTTCGACCTCGCCCCTCTTCCTTTGTCTCCAGCCGTAGCTCCCCCACCCCCAACGTGGGCAATGCAGCTTGGCGCATTCTATGTCTCCGCGGGCGCACCGCACGTCGAGCGGCCAACTCACGCAAGCGAGCAGTCGCTTCATCGGTTCACCCATACGCCTAAGGTCTTAGGTAGTTTCCCGTAGCGACGACCTAAGTGATATCCCCTAGCGATGCCGCACGAAAGGCATGGCTTTGCGAAGCCGAGTATTGGTCCACAGCAAACCGCTATTCATCCACGAAGATGTGAAAAGCGCTCAAAACAACCACCACCTGAAGCGCGGTCACCGATGCCATCGGCGAAAACTCTGTTCTCAGGCAGGTCTGGGATAACAATTGGATATCGGGGAAAGTACGCGCAGATCGCTTGATCATGCTCACAGGCATGCTCAAGCATTCCAGCAGTAACCAGCGCACTTCATCTGCTGACGGGGGTTTCCATGAGTAAAAATGAAATCGATGAAGCACTGATGGCGAAATGCCAACGCGCCATCGGAGAGGCCGTGATCGACCTGCAGATGTCAGCCCTGACACGTGAACAACGCATCCAAGTCGACAGCGCATTAGCAGGCGCGCTGATGATGCAATTCACACTGCTCATGGCGGAGTCATTTCGCGGCGACCAGCAACTAATGCTTGACCAATTAAAGCGCCAGCACGACAACATCAGTGATTACATAAGGTCTGGCTTCGGCGATACCTACAAAACCAAATAGCAAAAGCAAGTTATTGTTTGACGTATGAGTGGCCTCCTCGCACTTCTCGATGACATCGCCGCCATCGCAAAGCTGGCAGCTGCCCAGCTCGACGACATAGCTGCCCACGCGGCAAAGGCGAGCAGCAAATCCGCAGGTGTCGTCATCGATGATGCTGCGGTGACCCCGAAGTACGTTACCGGCCTTCCCGCCGCGCGCGAAATCCCCATCGTCCTCAAGATCGCGCGTGGCTCACTGTTCAACAAGCTCGTTATCCTGCTCCCGGCGCTCCTCCTGTTACAAGCCGTAGCTCCTTGGACCATCCCACCACTGCTGATGCTGGGCGGTGCCTATCTGTGCTTCGAGGGAGCCGAAAAAGTTTGGCACGCCCTAACGCATCGTAAAGATCCCGGTCCGCAGCAAGCGGCAACGCTTGATGCCGCCCGCCTTGAGGAGCAACGTGTGGCAGGCGCAATCAAGACGGACTTCATTCTGTCAGCCGAGATCATGACGATCGCACTCTCGACAATCGACAGTTCTGATTTCTGGACCCGTGCGGCCGTCCTCGCGGTCGTCGCGGTACTGATGACGATACTTGTCTATGGCGCCGTCGCTCTCATCGTCAAAATGGATGACTTCGGTCTGCGCCTTGCTGAAACAGGCCAGCTTGACGCAACCCGCTCCTTCGGCCGCGGTCTCGTCGCAGCCATGCCCACGGTGCTGACTGTGATTACGGTGATCGGAACGGTTGCAATGCTCTGGGTCGGTGGCAGCATCGTGATCCATAGCCTCCACGAGCTGCATGTTTCCTGGCCCTACGACAGCATCAAGGCTGTCGCCAATTTGGTATCAGGCAACGGGGCTTCCGGAGCTGCCGCCTGGATCGCGACAGCCTTCCTTGACGCCATTGTCGGGTTGTTGCTTGGTACACTCATTATGCCCATCGTCGAGGCCGTGCTGGTGCCGATCGGTGCGCTCTTCCCAGAGAAAAAATAACCCTCTCGACAGCGCTAGCAACCAGCGGCGAACGCCAAGCCGTCGACGCTCACGCATTTTCGATACTGTCTGTAGAATGACCGCACTATAGGCTAGACTGGTTCTGCTTAGAGTGGTCTCGCTCACCGCAGAACAATCTGAAGGTCGCCCCATGAGTTCATCATTCCGCTTCATTGCCCTGACGACCATGGCCTTGCTTATCGTCACCGCAGGCCATGTCGCAGCGGCCAAGCGCGGCAGCTACACGCTGCAGGATAAGGCAACGATCGAAGCATGTCTCAAAAAGGCTCAGCGTAATGCGCAGCACGCCCGAGCCTGCATCGGCGAAGCAACAAAGGTATGCGAAACGCTGCGCGAGATGGCCAACCAGGCGGGTATCAAGGATTGCATGCAGCGCGAAACTGCTTATTGGGACGAGATACTCAATGACCGCTACCGGCAGTTACTGACCAACTTTTCAAAGAAAAACGCCAATAAGCTGAAAGCGATGCAGCGCAGTTGGATCGCATGGCGAACCAAAAAGTGCGAGCTTCCATACATGCTCTATGAAGGCGGATCCATAGCGGGCGTCATGGCAGTCAATTGCATTATGGAAACGACGGGCATCCGGGCCTTGGAACTCGACGAAGCTGCCATCGCACCTTGAGGCAGCTGAGCTCTCCTCTCTGCGGAGCGTGTCAGGTTGGCCGCCTCGGTTCCGCCAGGGATCACCAAGCAAACGACCCGCTTGGCCGGCCAGGGTCCAATTCAACCCTGGCGGCCAACAACGGTTGCGGTCCTATTCCGCGGCGAGGCGGACGTAATGGCCCTTGGCGACGGGGCAGCGCTCCCACAGCTCAGTCAGCGACGCCACCAGGTGGTCCATCAGCTCATCGGTGTGCAACGGGCCGGGCGTCAGGCGAATGCGTTCGGTCCCGCGCGGCACGGTCGGGTAGTTGATGGGCTG
>JARFQY010000020.1 GCA_029287535.1 Filomicrobium sp. | reverse complement strand
GATACGGCGATCGAGCGTGATGTGTGCGCGGTCGGCGCACGGACATCGCTTGAAGAGACGGTTGCACTTCTGGAGCGCAAAGGCGTGCCGGCGGTTGCCGTGGTTGCCGAGAGCGGCCGGCTCATGGGTTACGTGACGCTGCACAATCTCGCCGAGTTTTTCATGGTCCGCAGCGCGGGAGGGTTGAAGCTTCGCAAACCCGCGGCGCTGCGCGAATAGTCCGTTTAGATGAGCCAAGCCCGTAGCGTACAGGTTGCGCAGGTCAGGCGATATCGTGCTTTGCAAGTGCTCGCTTTCGCGCCTGCATGCGGTCGCGATCGGTGACATGAATCAGGCCAGCGATCTGTCTGATGAGGGCATCCTCATAGGGGTCGAGCTGTCCGTCGGCATAGGCGACGCTCCAAAGCATCTCGATAACGTGAATACGCTCTTCGCTGCTCATTTGTGAATTGATATCGCGGGTAAACGGGAAATACTGCTCGGTGTTATCGACCTTCTTGTCCGCTTTGCGGATCAGCGCTTCTGTCTCTTCGGCGGTCATCTCAAACCTGTCGGCGAGCAACGCCGCAATGGTCTTGCGTTCGCTTTCCTTGAAGTCTTGGTCCATCCGGCCGGCCTCGACCAAAAGCGCCGCGACAGCGACCTTCAACTCGTCCTCAGAATTGTTAATTTCTGGGGTGTGGCGACCGTCCAAGACCTCAAGCAGACCTCTGAGCATACCGACTCCTCGTTTTCACTAAATCGTTCCCGAAGCGTGCGTAAACACTTGAAATGGCTCAGCCCGCGCGCTGAACATAACCCCTCACAATGACCTCAAAACGTGTTGCTCCAAATACACCTTTCTCGAGCGACTGACAGACTTTTCCACAGCTTATCCAAGTCCAGGCGATGCAAGCAACGCGAGTCGCAATAACCTAAAGTTGTTTTAGATCAATATTTCGCTACGCCGCGAAACCAGGAGGGTATCGCGATGGATAAACAAGAGCTGGTTGAAATTCCATTCGAGCGTTATCAAGCGTGGCAAAAGAGTACGGAAATGCTCGGTGATGTCGCATCTGGCTTGCGTCATGAGCTTGCTTGCATGTCCGAACAGCCTACCCGCCAGCAAATTGAACGTACCGCACGGGCTGCGCGCGCGGCGGAGGCCAGTTTGACCGGCGCTGCTCGCGGTCTAGCGTGTGCTCTGGCACTCAGCCTAGAGAATGCCGCCAGCGAAGTCCGGGGTTGGACCGGTTAGTGACGATTTGATTTCTGAGACTGCCACATCGGCGTCCGCGGAAGGGTCTGCGGGCGCCGTTCCGATTCTGCTGAGGCTTTGACGAACTTTCCGGGAAGAACGATCAAGAAGGGCTCGATGCGGTCGCATGCCTCATTCTTGTGAGCTAATCGCAGCATCATTTCGTTTAAAGTTATGTCTCGCCCCTGATACAGATCGCAAACCGAGTGATGCCTCAAGTCGCCGAAGCCAACCCCACCGAGAACAACGACAAGCTCGTCGTCTACTTCGACGGCTCCTGCCCGTTGTGCCGTTCAGAGATCAAGTTCTATCGCAAGCAGACGGGAGCCGAGCAGATCGACTTCCACGATGTCTCCGCGCGCGCTGGTGACCTATGTGACGGGCTGACCTGCTCCCAGGCAATGGCCCGTTTCCATGTGCGGGAAGCTGATGGCAAACTGCTTTCGGGAGCGGCGGCCTTCGTGAGCGTCTGGGAACGTTTGCCACGCTGGCGATGGGCTGCAAAAGTTGCTCGCCTTCCAGGAGTTTTATCGGTTCTTGAATTGGCCTACCGTATGTTTTTGCCGATCCGGCCAACGCTTTCGGGTGCTTTCGGACGGCTCTTCCCGTCTTCATGACGGTTCGTCCTCCAAGCGCGGCAACCCTTTTTGGTCTGTCTGGCATTTCTTCAAGGATTTTGCATGAGCGAGATTGATCAGACCAATACGACTCCCCAGACACCTTTGAAGGATGGTTCACTCGCATTGGCTCTGGGTGGGGGAGCCGCCAAGGGGCTTGCTCATATCCCTGTTCTCGAAGCGCTCGACGACCTTGGCATCAAACCGAGAAAAATCGCGGGAACCTCAATGGGTGCGATCATTGGCGCCTGCTACGCCAGCGGTATGTCGGGGCGTGACCTGAGGGCCTTCGCGATCGAACTATTCGAGGAGCGCCTCGAATTCATACGCAGGGTGCTCACTGAAGCAGAATCCTGGGCCTCCATCTTCTCCATCTCCAGCCCGGCGATCATTTCGCCCGAGACGCTCTTCAGCGCGGTTCTGCCGGACACTTTGCCGGAGACGTTTGAAGAGCTTGAAATTGCGCTTTGTGTCGTTGCAACGGACTTTCACGCCCAGTCTCAGGTTGTGATTGACAAAGGGCCTTTGATGCCGGCGGTGGCCGCTTCGTCCGCGCTGCCGGTCTTGCTGACACCGGTGCAAATCGACAACCGCGTCTTGATCGCTGGAGGCTTCGTCAACCCAACCGCGTTCGACATTATACGCGGCGCGGCACAATTCACGATTGCGGTCGACGTGACAGGCAAGCAGATGCAGCCTGATACGGCCGTGCCCGGTTCGCTAGACACCTGGATCGGGGCATCGCAAATCGTTCTCCATTCGCTGGTCGAAGAGAAGCTCAAGCACGAAACGCCCGACCTGCTTTTGCGCCCCGAAATCTCCGCCTTCCATAGCTTTGACTTCTACAAGATCGAGGAGATCCTGGCGGCCTCGGAGCCGATCAAGGATGACGTCAAGCGTGGCATCGAGCAGCTGCTGGCCAGAGCACGCTGAGCAGTCGGAGCCCCTCCCTGTGGGATGCCATCGTCAGAACGATGGGCCGCGGCTTGCAAATATCGTTTTCAGTTCTTCGGCCCGTGCTTCGCTCCAGTCTGGAGGATCCACGACGGCGGCCCAGGCGTCGATGTAATCTGGGGCGATGTAGTAATGGCCGTATCGAGGAATATCCAATGAGATCAGCATATCGAGCGCGATCTGGAGCATGGTGACGATGGGGAACCAGCGCAAATCGGGCGAAACGTCCGGCGCTCTCGGTTTGGCAAGCCAATCCGGCCGCCGGAACGCAGTGTCGAACGTAAAGGCGACAATCGGATCGCTTCCATAATGCAAGAAAACGATACGGATGGGGCCCCATTCGGCCCCCTCGAGATCCCAGCCGCCATGCTGGTTGATGACGCGGACAAGTGAGCCGTTGCCATAGAGCGGCTGCCAGGCCGGACTGCCGGGCTTCCGACCGGTGCGGACGTCTTGCCAGAAGGGGCTCAGAAATGGTGACCCGGTCCAAACAGCGCCATGGATCGGGTCGCCCAGCACGTCCAGCAGCGGTAAGGTCAGCTGCGAATTCAACGCGCCTTGACTGAGGCCGTGGACATAGAGCTTGGGTCGCGTCTCCTTGGGTAGCTCTGTCCAGTGATGGTAGATGACGTCGAACAATTCGCGCGCCTGCTGGACTCCATATTCCGGATTCGAAAGCAGCGACAGACCACTTGTGAGGTAGGAATACTGGACAGCCACGGTCGCGACATCACCGCCAAGCATGAACTCAAGAGTATCGTGCCCACCTGGATCGAGCCAGCCGGTGCCAACCGGTACGACAACAACAAGCGCTGAACGCTCGAACCCGCCCGCCCTGATGAGTTCGCGAAGAGCAAGCTCAGCGCGCTCGCGCGGGGTATTGGCCGATCGCCGGCCAACATAGACCCTGACTGGCTCCTTAATATCGCCACTGCTAAACTTGGCGATCTCCTCCTTGGTTGGCGCCTTGCTGACAAAGTGGCGGCCCCACCGGCCCATCTCCTGCCAATCAACGAGCGAAGCCTGGCTGCCTGTCTTTTGGGGGTCTGTCGGCTGTGGAATATCGGGTTCGATGAAAGTGTCGGCGGTTTCGAACGACTTGTCGGCGGCCTTGAACGCGGTCTTGATGAAGGCGCCGTCGATGATCGCCCAAAACAGCCACAGGACGAGCGCCGTTCCGATAACTATTCCGGTACGCGGCGGCAGATACGACACCAGAATAGAGTTCACGTGATACAAGACGAAGCCAAAGAAATGCGTGGTGATCCAGAGGACCAAAAAGACACCCAGCGAGACACCGGCGACGGTCCAGGGGTGGGCTGTATCAACCGGTTCGAGTCCCATAACCGCGCGCGTCGAGTTCTGCCAATCGGCTGCATGAGACAGGCTATAGATGCCGATTGCCAGCGCTGCGGCGTAGAGAAGGATATTGATCGTAGGCCGCCATGAAGCCGGCGGCATTGGAAGCTCCATGAATTGGTAGAGCCACAGAGCGGCAAGTCCAAACAAGTAACCCAAGGCAGCAACCACACCGCCGAGCAGGCCCTGCATCACGGGATCACGAGGCATCAATGAAGGTGTGAGGGAGGCACCAAAGAGAATCACACCGGTCAAGACGCCAATGGCCGTGAGTGCGGGGCCGTTGTAGTTTTCCCGGATCACATCAATCAAGTACATCAATATCTTCCATGACAGGTTGCGTCCGCTTCAAATAGGGCGGAGGCCATTCGGCCTAGTGTTAGCCCATGCTCGTGGTCGAAGCGAGCAGCATTCCAGTCAACGTGGGATTTGCTTCGGGGTTTGACTGGCGAACCTGAGCATCGGTGCTGCGGACTTAATCCAGCAGCTCACTCAGCGGTTCCGCCAGCGTCTTGGCGAAGGTCGACGTTACGTGGGTCGCGTCCTGATAAACGATGACCCCGTTGAGCACGGCTTGGCAAACGTTACGGCCACAGAAATGATCCGTAAGGTCCTTCACCGTCACATCTGAGAACCGGCGCGCGACTTCAACATCAGGAGGCGAACTCACGATGGCTTCCTGACGCGCGGTCCCACAGCTTTCTGGACCCGACCGCGCGATACAGTCGAGGATGTTGCCCCTTCTGTTGCGTGGCGTGTTTCTAATCACCGCGACGTTGATGCCTGCTTGCGTCAGCCTTTTCAGCACGCGCCCGAACCCATCCTTCCATCGCTTCAAAGATTCAGATTCCGAAAGCGACGCTCCGCTGGCGTCGGCATACATTTTCTTGGAAAGCCCGGTCCAGGATGAGATGATGACCAGCTGAGGCTTAGTTGCGACGAAGTGCTCCAAGACAAGGTTGCGCCAATTTGTGCAATCCGAGTCGAGCGCGCGTTTTCTCGCGTGAAATATCTCGACGTCGATTGGTGGGCAAGCGTTCTTCACAAAGACCTGCAAGGCCCAGCCCTTGGCTCCTGCTGCCTTATCAACACCGTCAAACAAATGCCCGGCATGGCTGTCGCCAAAAAGCGCTACGACCTTCGAAGACGTCTTGTCGCCGAAGGTGCAAGGCCTGATCTCTCCATCAACAACGCCAAATCGGCAACGGAATTGCAGCTTGGAAGACTTGAGCTCCGTGTTCTTCATCAGCGCATGAAAACGCGCATGCGCGGTGCCGCCGATTGACGGCAGCAGTAGCGTGATCATGAGCGCCAACCCCGCAACCATACTTGACCCGGCCAAGCCAGTCGCAATGGTTACTCTCGGCCGTGGCGGCGTCCAGCGAGCTCTTCTCAATGGGTCTTCAACCAGATAGTACGCCAGTGCTGAAACTGGCAGTATGAGCGCCAATGCAATGACATTTGCGTCTGCAAACCCTGGCAGGATCAGCGGGGTCATCACGATGATCGGCCAATGCCACAGGTAGATGCTGTAAGACAGGCGCCCGAGCCACTGCAGCGGTGGCGCTTTCAGCAGCAGGACTGGAGCAAAGCGGTGCGCGTTTCCGCCCGCAATCAATGCGGCCGTGGAGGCGACCGGCAACAGTGCCCAAAAACCAGGATAGGTCAGCTCCACGTTGTAGAACACCATGCATGCGACGAGCCCGATCAACCCTAGCCAGCCGAGAACGGCCAGAACAGCGGCTGGTATGCGCTTCAGCGCGCCCGCGCTCAAAGCCAGCAGGCCGCCGACGCCGATCTGCCAAATGCGTGCCTCGGTATGAAAGAAAGCGGCAGGCTGGTTTTTCTGAATCCATAACAGTGAGGCGATGAACGAGGCCAGCGTGACGAATATCAATGCGGCCAACGCGACCTTCGCGGGCGGGATGCGCCGCAATGACAACGCGGCGATCAGCAACAACGGCCAGATGATGTAAAACTGCTCTTCAACACCGAGCGACCAGAAGTGAAGAAGCGGACTACTCTGCGCTGTCTCGTCGAAGTAGTCGACCGTGCGGTTCGCAAAGTGATAGTTGGCGACATAAAACGCAGCCGCGATGGCATCAAGTGTGATGCTGTCCTTCATGCTCCAGGGGCCGACAAGGGCCACCGCGACGAGGGTTATCGCGATCATTAGCAGAGCATTCGGAAACAAGCGCTTGGCGCGTCGTGCCCAAAAGTTCGACAGCTTGATACTGCCAGTCGCTTCGACCTCTTTAATCAAAAGGCTTGTGATGAGAAAGCCAGAAACGACGAAGAAGCTATCAACGCCAACGAAGCCGCCATTGGCGACCGAAAGACCGGAGTGAAACAGCACGACCCCGAGAACGGAGATCGCGCGCAGGCCTTCGATATCGGCTCGAAATTCGATTGCACCAGCGTGTTTGGACATCTCTGCTTAAAGTTCGTTGGCACTCACTGAGCGCATAATGATCTCGGCCATTTAGAGCAGCAGATTATGTCCCAGCGATCGATGAACGGCGATGATCCCCGGATTTCTAGGTCCTAGTCGCAGAAAATTGCAGAAAAGTGGCGCTTGAGGCGCAGCGTGGCCGATTTCGGAGGTCGTACTTTGAACCTTGAAATTGGGCCTCAGGGCGCCGGCCCGCCAGAAACAGCAAAGCGCATTTTGACCCGGCGAAAAAGATGATCACGGACCTTCCGGTAGCTCGCCAAGATCTGCTCTTGCGTGGCGTCCTCAGGTAAGGCCGTGGCATCGAGCGTCGGCCAATACTCGACGCGAGCCGGCATTGTGCGGGTGAGCTCTAGGGCCTGATGATGAGCTTCCGGTGACAAGGAAATGATGAGGTCGAAGGCGTCGTCCCCAACGTCGGAAATCGCCATGGGTTTGTGTTTTGAAAGGTCTATGCCGATCTCACTCATCACTGTTGCGCAGTAGGGGTCGATGTCGCCAGCGCGGACTCCGGCCGAGCTAACCTGGATACGAGGACCAACCAGGTAGCGTAGAATGCCCTCGGCCATCGGCGAGCGTACAGCGTTTAAGCTGCACGCGAACAGCACGCGGCGCGCGTCGGCGTTTTGGGCCCCCGCCAGCGGCACTGGCTCAACCTTTCCAATGCAAGGCGCAAATCAGCGTGAAGAGTCTTCGCGCCGTGTCGAAGTCGACATCGATTTTTCCGTCAAGCCGTTCCGCCAGGAGCCGGCTGCCCTCGTCGTGCAATCCCCGCCGACCGACATCGATGGCCTGGATTTTGGAGGGTGAGGCAGTGCGGATGGCCTCATAGTAACTGTCGCAAACGAGAAAATAGTCCTTGATGATCTTCTTGAAGGGCTGCAGCGACATCGCGTGAGTTGCGATGTCCTCTTCTGTCTCACTACCGACACTCAATACCAACCGGTCTTCCTTGATTGAAAGGTCGAGCCGGTAGGGACCCTTGTCATGCCCGACGAGCTTGAACTCATTGGATTCGAGGATGTCGAAAATGGCAACCTCGCGCTCGTGCTCAACGTTGGGGTTCTTGCGCGCGATCGTGGACTGATCGAGGTTGATCTCGAAAAGACGAGAGCGCGACATAGGGGATGGACCGAATTCCGACATGGCAACACTCTTAGCCGGTTTTACTCAATCGCAGCTCGACCGAACGGCGATGACCCTCTAGGCCTTCGGAGCGAGCCAGGGCCATCGCGGCAGGGCCGAGAGCCTTCAACGCTGCAGCGTCAAGTTTCAGGATCGACGTCCGCTTCATGAAGTCGAGGACGCCAAGGCCCGAGGAGAACCGGGCCGAACGCGCTGTTGGCAAGACGTGATTGGTGCCAGCAACGTAATCGCCGATCACCTCCGGCGTGTATGATCCAATGAAGATGGCTCCGGCATTATTGATCATTGCCGCCAGACCCTCGGCATCCGCGGTTGCGATCTCAAGGTGTTCGGCTGCGATGCGATCGGCGAGCGCCGGCGCCGCATCCAGAGAATCGAGCACAATCATCGCTCCGAAATCCTGCCAGCTTCGAGCAGCAATCTCGCGGCGTGGCAGCTCGGAGAGTTGACGTTCCACTGTTTGTGCCACCGCATCGGCAAAGGCAGCATCGTCGGTCATGAGGATCGATTGCGCGGCGGTGTCGTGTTCGGCCTGCGCCAAAAGATCGGCGGCAATCCACTCGGGGTCGTTTGCCGCATCGGCAATGACCAGTACTTCGGAGGGGCCAGCGATGGAATCGATACCGACCGTGCCGTAGACTTGCCGCTTGGCGGCAGCAACATAGGCATTGCCGGGTCCGACGATTGCGGCCACCGGCTCGATGGTTTCGGTACCGTAGGCCAATGCAGCCACGGCTTGGGCGCCGCCGACACGGTAGATCTCATCGGCAATCATGCTGCCCGCGGCAAGCACCAAAGGATTGACTTCGCCGCCAGGCATTGGAACCACCATCACGATGCGCTCCACTCCTGCCACCTTGGCAGGCACGCCATTCATGAGCACCGAGCTTGGATAAGAAGCCAAACCGCCTGGTACATAGAGACCGGCGGATTGCACCGGTGTCCAGCGTTCGCCGAGCTCGGTCCCCGTCTCGTCCTTATAGCGGCCAGAGCCTGGCTTCTGCCGCTGGTGGTGCGCCACAATGCGGTTATGCGCGAATTCGAGCGCTTCCAGCGCTTCGGGCGTTTCCTTGCGCGTTCGTTCCAAGGCCTCCGCGATCTCGTCGGCGGAAACGGCAATTCCCTTTTCGCCGAGATCAACACGGTCAAACTTGCGCGACAATTCGATCAGCGCTGCGTCGCCGCGGCTGCGGACGTCTTTAAGAATGCTTGAGACGACACCATCGACTTCCTCGGACACTTCACGTTTTTCAGCAAGAAGCGCGGCAAATGCCCGTTCGAATCCCGGGTCGGTGTTGTTCAGTCGTTTGGCCATTAGTTTAGCGCTCACCCCTTCAAGGTCTGGGCAGGTTAGAAGCTCACGTGGGCAACCTTCCATCCCGTGATTGGTCGCCTCAGACGTCATCTCCCCCCACGTCAGGATGATGAGGCCGGTTCTTAGTAGCCCATGCGGCGCCGAGATCGCGCAACTCAGCCTCGATGCACTCGACATCGAGAGCAATCTGCGGTCCGCCCGAGAAGAACAGTGTCACGGTGCCAGACGGCGCGTTTGTCTCCTCGAAGGCGATCGCCAGAAGCGAAATCACTTCGCCGGGCCGGGATCTGTTAAGTTGCAGACTACGCACGGCCTTGACTTGCTCGAAGCGCAGGCCGGACTGATGGCGCTCGTTGGCGTGACCGCTCGCGTCAGTATTCGTCCAATCAAAGCGATTAAGCACCAACGCAAAGCGTTTGGCCTTGTTATCGTACACGATGTCGCTTATCCGCCCGACCGCGTCCTGCAGATGCGCCGATATGATTTTGAGATCGTCGGCGTCCAGCGCGATCAGTTTGAGTTCCGCCATGTCCTCGATGGTGCCTTAGAAAACCTCACCCGCGCCCGATACCGAACAAACCGGCCGGGCCCCAGCTTGATACCGGGGCCTCCCGACATTGGCAACTCATCCGCGTTCCGGGCGCAAAACGGGAAATGGGGTTCAGCGCCCGTTGCCGGTTAGCTGGCGCAGCAAAGCGGCTCCCCGCGGCGGCAGGGTTTTGCCGCCATTCTTGGTGATAAGCTCGTCAACCAAGGCCTTTAGCTCTTTGTCACCAATAGCCGTTCTTTTTTTGCTTCTTCGGCGTGCGGTACGCTCCAGGTTAGGAAACGGGGAAGGACCGCTCCATTCTGTTGCAAGGCGCAACCAATCCAGATCGGCCTTCAGTTTTCTCCACGTCCCGAGGACCTTCAGAGGAAACGATAACTTTGCCGGCGGTGGAAAGACGGTGAGATCGGTGCGGTAGTCGATCTTGGAGGTGCTCAGATTTGCCTTGCCGTCAG
>JARFQY010000353.1 GCA_029287535.1 Filomicrobium sp. | reverse complement strand
CCATCAACGCTGACAAGTCCCACTCCGCGTTGCCGCCGAGCACTTCGGACAATCCGAACGTCTTAGTCATCGATAAGAATGTCTGATAGGACTTCGCTGAATTGTTGCTGTCGCCAGCGTTCTGCGCCTCTTGTGCGGCCTGAGTTGGTCCAGCCAGAATTAGACCGACCGCAGCAGCGCCAAAATCGGACTTCCAAAGCATCTCAAAATCTCCTTGTTGTCTCGCGTTGACGGAGCGTTCAAACCGCTGGAGGAAATGGTGACGCCCTTTAGGGCCAGCAAATCGAAGTTGCGGCGCTCACCAATCGACTTTGCCTATCGACGACTGAACTGAGGCGCTGCCCGCTAAGACGTGGGTTCGCGTTCCTTGATTTGCTTGTCCAGACTACCGAGGCGCGCTTTGGTTTCCGCAGTTCGTTGACGGCTGGAATGCCAGTCACCAAAATTCCAGAAAAGGAAGACGCCGAGCGGCACGAAAAACAGAAGCGTCCAGATCGGATATTCAGGCAATCGCAGGACGAGATAGATGGCCGCGATCAGGGTGACGCATACCCACGCCAGCGCCTTTCTCGTTTCCCAAGTCAACTGTTGAAGCGCCTCGCGCAGACGCTCGGCTTCCTCGTCATCCTCATCTAAGCGCATGCGGCAGCACCCTCGACGCGCTCAACACGTCGACAGTCCAATCTGAGTTGTTGTTTCGTCCGCTCATGCCCCCCCGGCTCTGTCCGAGCAGCCTATGATGTCAGCATCGTCACCAGCACCCGGATTGCCACAGTTGACGTCAAAATGGCAGCGCCGCGAAGACCGCGCCATCGAATGATTCGGCAAGCCGGGCACGCCGAGGCCGTGACGCCGCGGATTAAAGCGCCCGAATCAGCCCGCCGGGCGCCTCAGCTGCCCACACCTTATAAGAGCAACAAGCGCTACCGGACGAACTTTTGGTCCGCGTGCAGTTGCAGGGAACTCAAGCCGCTATTTGCGCATTGGGTTACTAGGGGCGTCGTTACTTGGGAAGCGCCAGGACGACGCCTTCATGGGTTGTCAGCGGGCCCTTGCGCGGGACCACGGGAGGCCTTGGCTGCCGCGCATTGGGCTCCGACGGTCTAGGGAGCATGAAGCTAGGCGCGGCCGGACTGTATGTCAGGCGTCACTGGAGGCGCGCCGGAAGAGGGAATTATTGAATGACTGAACTCAGCTTGCTGTTGCCAACAGGGTCGTCCAGCACGGCCGTTGGTCATACAAGTCGCACGGCCGCGGCCCTACTCCAGGAGTCGCTCCACGGCTCGCGGCGCGCAACGTTCACGAGAGAGTTTGGTGAGATCCGTGGGATCCATCGGCTTTCCGCGCCTACCGCCGCTGCCGAGCTTGTTGATAACGATGCGGGCGAAGATCTCGTTTCCTCGGCTACGCAGCTCGCAGTCGTCGACACCAACTTTAGGAAACCGCCCACCGGCATGTGGCAAGAAGCTCTCCGGACTGCCAGAGGCGGCGAGGTCGAGGGAGACCGAAATCGCGAAGATGCGGTCACAGTACCGACCGAGCACACTGAGACCCAACTGCGGGGCCTCATCCACGATTTCAAGGAAAGGCAACGCAAAGCGGGCCTTGTCGTCGCCGGGTCGGTCGCTTCAGCCGTCGTCCTCACCATTGCGACGATCACACTCATATTCGCAATTGCAGCCTAAGGTCGCGCGAAGCCATCACACTCTGCATTTGGAGCTATGGCCAATTAGGCGCGCGAAGCGCTAGACAACTTGCCGAAGTCTGAGCTCGGCCAACACCCGATCGGCGAGCGCTTCGGGCGTCAACTCACTCGTGTTCAAATCGAGCTCCGGCGACTCGGGCCGTTCATAGGCGGAGTCGATGCCGGTGAAGTTCTTTATCAGCCCGGCCCGTGCTTTCCGGTACAACCCTTTGGGATCGCGGGCCTCACAAACCTCCAGCGGCGTATCCACATAGACCTCGATGAACTCATCCTGACCAACCAGCTCGCGGGCCATGCGACGCTCCGACCGGAACGGCGAGATAAATGAAACCATAACGATCAGACCCGCATCGACGAATAGCCGCGCCGCCTCCGCGATACGTCTGATGTTTTCCACCCGGTCAGCATCGGTAAAGCCAAGATCTTTGTTGAGGCCGTGTCGGATATTGTCACCGTCGAGCATGTAGGTATGTCGGCCAAGCGCGTGCAGTCGCTTCTCGCAAGCATTGGCGATCGTTGACTTGCCAGACCCGGACAGCCCCGTGAACCAAAGCACGCATGGCTTCTGCCCTTTGAGACTTGCGCGCGACGACTTGTCAACAGATAGCTCCTGCCACTTGACGTTCGTCGCACGGCGGAGACCGAACTCCGCCATCCCCGCCGCGACAGTCGCATTGGTAAAGCGATCAATCAGGATGAAGCTGCCAACCGCAGCGTTTTCAGCATACGGATCGAATACCAGCGGTTTTGTCATATTCAGATTGCAAAGACCGACCTCATTCATCTCGAGTGTCTTGCCCGCGACATGATCCAAATTGTCAACATTGAGCTTGTACTTGAGTGATGAGACGGTGGCTGCGGCACTTTGCGTACCGCAACGAATTCCATAAGTCCGTCCAGGTAACATGGCCTCTTCGTCGAACCAGATTAGCTTTGCCGCGATTTGGTCTGCTATAGACGGATCCGCATCAGGTTTCGCGATTACGTCACCACGACTCGCGTCAACTTCCTCTGTGAATGTCAGCGTAACCGCGTCGCCCTCGGTTGCTGCGTCAAGATCGCCATCTGCGGTGACTATTCGCGCCACATGCACGCGTTTTCTGGACGGATGGATTACGACCTCGTCGCCGGGCTGGACCCGGCCGCTTGCCACGGTCCCTGACACTCCACGAAAGTCCAGATGCGGTCTGTTCACCAACTGAACGGGGAAACGGAATGGATCGCTATCCCGCGCGCGGTCAACGTCAACTGTTTCCAAGTGTCCGAGCAACGTCGGCCCGTGATACCACTGCATGTGAGCGCTGGGCTTGGTGACGTTATCGCCCTTCAATGCCGATACCGGAATAGCTTCAATTGAGTCAAAGCCCAGCGGCTTGGCGAATGCTTCGAAGTCGTCAACGATGGTCTGGAATCGCCCATGATCAAAGTCGATCAAGTCCATCTTGTTGACAGCGAGTGCAACTTTCTTGATGCCGAGCAAGGACAGGATGCACGCGTGCCGACGGGTTTGGGTCAGCACACCTTGCCGCGCGTCGATCAGTAGAACACCAAAGTCGCAGTTCGATGCACCTGTCGCCATATTGCGCGTATACTGAACATGTCCCGGTGTATCGGCAACGATAAACTTTCGCCGAGGAGTGGAGAAGTACCGGTAGGCGACGTCAATCGTGATGCCCTGCTCCCGTTCAGCCTGTAAGCCATCGACAAGGAGAGACAGATCGATTTCCGCA
>JARFQY010000340.1 GCA_029287535.1 Filomicrobium sp. | reverse complement strand
CGTGTAACCTACGCTCGGGGCTCTCTGCGTCATTCGATCCAATCAGGTTAATGGGTCCTGACCCTAGGCATAAAGATGTCGGCGCGAAACGATCGATGCTGCGCATTACCAACAAGAGTTGGTGGCTGCGCTGAGCGATCCCAAGGGCAGCGGATAGTCCTCCAGCCCCACTCCCAACATCTATGGCATCGTAGTCTGACAACTCTCGCGTTACTCCTTCGTCCTCGCCTTCAATTGCTACAAGGCAGCGTACCATATGGTTGAAGCGTAGGCGCTCCTCTCATCTCCCGATGCACTAGCATTTCTGTTCACGGGACAACTCCCAGAGGCACAAGCTTGGGCCCCGGCCCGTTAGTCGTTTGAGGGACGGATCGATGATCGTACCGAAGCGACATACGATGTGATCTCCGAGGGACTAGTAAGCGAAAGACATCGGCGGTACGAAACGGGCTGTCGAGAGGGGGCGAGGTCGAACACGGTAGATTGGGCACTTAAGTTCGACCTCGCCGTGCTGCGGCATCAACGATACTGGGGGGTAAAATATCGGACGCTTATATCTCGCAGCACACGCTGGATTGCAGATATTCTAATTGCGAAACTAGTCACTTCTCTCGTTGCCGTTCGGTCTTTGGTGCCGAGAAGCGTTCTCTCAAAAACTTGGTGTCGCCTTTTGAAAGCGAGAGCCGCTTATCGTGCGGCTCTAGGTGGAGGAAATCAGTGACAGTTAACACGCTAATGCTGATCGGCCGACTTCACAATCACCTGTTTGGGGTAGCCTCCAGTGCGATGGTATTGCGTCGCAGGAGACAGAGACAAAACATTCAGGCCCGACAGTACCTATTTGCGACGGCACCAACGGCTAAGGGACAAGGTTTAGTAGCACAGCCTGCACAACAGTGTGTGTCCGGTTCCGGCTGCCCAGCCTCCCTTGCGCTTTCTTCAAATGCGTTCTGACCGTCTCACGGCTGAGGCCCAGATGCGCGGCTGTTTCATCTATCGTATCCCCGACTGCCAGGCGACGTAGCACAGCCCTCTCGCGCGGCGTTAATGGATGATCTGCGCCCGCCCAATCACCATCCCTGCGCGGAACAACATGCTCCAGACGCATTGCAGTGTAAGACGCCAAGGCATGGACTAAAATACGGTCTGCTTCGCTTATCTTGAGCACTTCCTTCGACCAGAAATGGACCCCCCACTTCCCGCCGACGGGGCAGTGAAGAGCGTCACGCACACCGAACTTTCGTGCCAAATCAATGGGCCAGCGATCTACCCCAATCGGCTCCAGCGCACGCATTAGGTCGCAATCGGTGACAGGCGCAATTAAAGCGTAAAGCACCGCATACGGCATACTCATGTGCTTCCGCATGTTGCCGACGTAAGTTTCCCAATATCCGGGAGGCGCGCTTTTGTGAAAGAAAACCGTTTCGTTGAGGATAAGCGCATCGATGTTGTTCCAGCGAAGTGGAAAGCGCATTGCCCCCCAAACGTTGAGATGAAAGCTCTCCGGCAAGGCTTCGTGAAGAGCATTCAGCGCATCATCCGGCGTGCGGCAGGTCTGAATTTTTTCAGCAAAGGTAACGACGTTTTCGGGGATAGCGTGCATATGCGAGCCGCCTTGCAAATGAGACAGATGTGTTTTTCTAACCGGCGACGGTGCGAACTGATGAACTATGAGACGACGGCCGAGGTGGAGTCCTTGACAAGCGTCAAGCCCCTGATTGCCCATCAAGAGAACTTCTTCGTGATATTCCAATTCTACTGTTAGCTCAGATTGTCGAGACAAAGGTTTGGGTCGATGCCAACCGTTGAAATATGCATAGGGTGGTTCCTCTCGCGAGCAGTTCTTGGATACTGCATTTTGGCGCGTTGCGACGCCGGTGGAGCCGGAACCATCCACCCCATCTGCATTGCGGACATTGAGCACCCACCGATGATCAGCTCGGTTTGCCGAACCTACCGCCTTTGGCTGGTTGATTAAAATCATAGATTGATCGTCGAGGCTGTGGCACCAGTTGCTAAATAAAGGTGTGTGAAGTAGCGCGCCGTGTCATGCAATATAGCAGGCGCGCTTCGCAGTGGCGAAGCTTGACCATTTGTGGCAGGCCTTGGTGGAGTTCGAAAATGCAACACGTGGTCTTGCATCGTGTGACCTCTTATCGTGTGAAGACAAGAGCGTTCTTGTTATCGAGTTTTGCCATCACATTCTTATTGTCGCTGTTAGCATTACCCCTAGCTTCGAGCGCTGCGCCGCTCACACCATCGGTGGCGAACCGGATTGCAGTCGACACACAAGGTGCGCTGCCAAATCAGTATTTCCTGGCGCATTGCTGTCACTCGCATCCCCGCCCTCCGTACGACCGTTACTGCTGTCATGCGGGTGCTTACCGAGCGCCAGTTTATAGAGGGTATCGGGGTAGCGTACGCCGTCACTCCCGCCGAGTGGGACGCCGTACAGCACGGCGTGTATCGCGAAGACGGTGACCCTCATATTCGCAACAGGCAGGTTAGGAATTTTCACCAAGGTGTCCCGTCATGGCCGTAATTCGTTCGCTTACAAATTTAAGGATAATTATCCTGGCCGGCTTGCTTACCTTCCATTCCATGCTCGCAACCTACCCAGCGCTGGGCCAGGAAACCGGCCCTATCGATGCCAATGCGATGCAAGTGCTTGAAGGGATGTCTAATCATCTCGCGCAGGCGAAATCGCTTTCGGTGCGGGCCCAAACCTTATTCGATGATGTTCGTAAGTCAGGCATCAAGATTAAGTCGGCGCGAGTTGTTCGCTTGATCTTGAGGCGTCCCAATTCGTTGCGCGCTCTATCTATCGGCGATTCTGGCGCTGCTCGTAGCGTCTGGTTCGACGGTACCAAGTTTACCGTACTGCAACGTGATACAAATGAGGTCATGGAACTGGACTTCAGCGGCAACATCGATGGGCTGCTCGATGAACTGATAGACAAGCATGAGGCACAGTTACCACTTGCGGATCTGCTTTACTCTAATATTGCGAAAGGCTTCAAAGAGAGCATCATCTCGGCAGAGTACATCGGCACAAAACTCGTTGACGGTGTCAAATGCCATCATTTGTCGTTCGAGAGTACAGGTGCTGACTGGCAAATTTGGATCCAGGCTGATGCCAATCCGGTTCCAAGGCGTTTCGCTATCACTTATGTCAACCTGCCCGAGAAGCCCGAGTTTCTCGCGGCTCTCGATAGATGGAGCCTTGACGGCGAAGTAGCCGATTACCATCTCGCTCCGTCAATTCCCGAAGGTGCCAAGAAAGTTGCGTTTGGCCATCCCAAATCAAGCCAATAGGAAGTGGCTTTGTGTGCCAGTCTCCGGTCTCTTAGTGGTGGCTTGCCGGTTTTGGCTCAATCTGAAAGCGGCTCCAGCTGCTGACGAGAGAGAGTTCTGGTCGGCGCTACGCAGCGGTTTTGCCTTTGCAACGGCTGACCTCCGGACAGTTTGCGACGGGTAGTGCTGCTTGACTACTCGTATGTCGCCAAAAATCAGTCGCTATTAAACCAAGAATAGTGTGGGAGATGGATGTGCAGCGAAGACTACTTGCGGCATGCTCGGTAGGGTTTTTAACTTTGTCTCTAGCCGCAGCCTCTTTAACACCTGTACTGGCGCAAAAAGTAATGAGCCTCAGCGATCGGCAAGTCGAGAACATCGTGCGACGTTCCTACCAATACGTCGCCATGTACAATGTGATCCAAAAAGAGGTGGCGACGACGGGCTTGAATAAGTCAGTCGCTAATACGGAGTTGTTGGATCATACGATGAAAGGGATTGCTCGCCCCAATAACGACACGCTCTACCAAATGATCACTCTGGACCTGCGCAATGAGCCAGTCATCGTCGAATATCCGGCTATCGATTCGAAGTTCGTCGCCCTCGAGACGTCGGGCTATGCCCATTACTGCGATGTGCCATTGCTGAGCGCCAAGGGGGGGTTCAAGAAGCCGATTAAGGTGTTGTTCTACACCGATCGCACCAAAGGATATCGCGGCGAAAAGATCAAAGGCGTCGATCGCATCATCAAAGCGGATGGTGACTTCTTCTATGCGTTCCTGCGCGCTATGCCGCACCAGAGCGATAGACAGCGAATGGAGCGGGTCGTCAAGGCTCTGCAGGACGTGAAAGTCGTGCCACTGTCGCAGTTTAATGGCAAGCCGGCAAAGGTCTTCGATGCACCGAAGTTCCCCGCCCCCGGCAAGACTGACGCGGCTGTGTTCCCCAACACTCTGCTCGCAGTGACGCAGTTTGACTTCAACCACACAACGGTCGCCCCCAAGAACGAGATGGATCAGGCGGTACTGGCGGCCTACGAGCCGCTGGGCGTGGCGCCGGGACAAACGTTTGATCCGTCCAAGATCGCGAAGCTCGACAGCGCCCAGTTCCGAAAGATCGCCGAGGAGGTTGCGAAGAAGGCCCTGGCCGCAATGTCGGATAAAGCGGTTCAGAAAAAGATTACCCCGAAGATGTTCATGCCAAAGGGGGAAACCGATCTTGAGACGCTGGTCATCGTGTCAGTGGCCGGACCGATTGGCGTGCCCGCCTACGTCGCCCGCTATCTGCCCTCGTCGGCCAAGGGGGGGCAACCGATGAATGCCAAGAACGATTATGTGTTGAAGATGAGCAAGGATCAGCTGCCGCCGGCCAAAGCGTTTTGGTCACTTACCCTTTACGATCTCAAAAACGGTTTTTTCGTTCCGAATGAGCAGAAGAAATATAGTGTTGGCGAGAATGCGGGATACAAACTCAACAAAGACGGTGGGATCGAAATCTACGTCAGCGAAAAGAAGCCAGATGGTGTGCCGGAAGAGAACTGGCTACCCATTAATCGCTCCGATGTCGACCTCGATCCAATGTTCCGCATCTATGAGCCCGATGCAAAGAAGATGAAAACCTGGAAGGTGCCGCAATTCGAGATGCTCAAGGCATTAACTGCGAATTAGCAGGCGCGTAACAATGGAAAGAAGAGCTGAGGAACGCTATGACGATTGGTATCAGGTCCACTTTTCGAAATCATGTGCTCATAGCACTTGCGGCATTGCTGATGGTGGGAAGCTCGGCAGACATATCGCAGGCGCAAGAGTTCCGCGGCGACAAACAGAGCAAGCCTTACACTAATCTCAATTTCCAGAACGATCCTAAAAATTTTCAGTTCGCGGTCATTGGCGATCATGCCGGAGGGCATCGGATCGGAGTGCTCAGGTCGGCAGTGGACCTCCTGAACCTGCTTCGGCCGGAGTTCGTCTTGAGCGTCGGTGATTTTATCGAAGGGTATGATAAAGACAAGAAGGTGCTTGAGGCACAATGGGCGGGGGTGAGCGAAAAGCTCAAAGCACTAGCCATGCCCATATTCTTCGTTCCGGGGAATCATGACCTGAATTTCGATCCGAGTGAGCAGGTTTGGTTTAAACGTGTGGGTGCCAAGCGTAGCTACTCTCACTTCGTGTACAAAGATGTGCTCTTTTTGCTTCTAAGCACCGAGGATCCCCCAAAAAAGAACCCTCCCAAAGAGATTTTAGAGAAATACGATCAGCTGAAGGCCGGCAAAATAAGCGACCCGGAAGAGGTCCGTAAGGCTATTGCGGAGCTTGAGGAATGGGCAGGGAAAGTTAACATCAGCGATGCCCAGGTCTCTTATTTCAAAAGGGTCCTTGAGGCCAATCCAAATGTGCGCTGGACGCTTGCCTTCATGCACTCGCCACCGTGGAGTCTGCCTGATCTCGGCAACTTCGCCAAGATCGAGGCTTTGTTGGCAGATCGGCCCTATACCGTTTTCGCTGGCCATACACATACGTACAACTTCACCCGCCGTAAGGGGCGGGATTATATCACCATGGGCATGACGGGGGGGGCAGTGCCTGGCGCTGGTGATTCTGTCGGCCATATGGATCACGTGGCCTGGGTTACTATGACCGACAAGGGCCCGGTTATCAGCAATCTGCTCTTGAATGGCATCCTTGATAAGAGGGGGGCTGTTCCGGCCTTGCAGGACGCGTTGCTGCACCGCCCGCGCCAAGTAACACAGACCGGCCTCAGCCTCGGCATCAAGTCGGTGCCAAACCTCAGAGACCTGGGCGGCTATACCACCAGCGACGGTTCAATCGTGGCCAGTGGACTGGTCTATCGCTCGAACCAGCTTCACCACATCAACGCCGATGACATGAAGAAGCTCGCTGGCTTGAGGCTCAAAACCGCCTTTGACCTGCGCACCTTCGACGAGCGCAGCAGCCGGCCCGGCGAGGTTCCGCAAGGCGTCAGCTACTCTTGGCTCGACGTGCTTGCCGACGCCCCCCAGTCCGGCCCCGCACAGCTGGAGAAGCTGATGGAGGAGCCGAAGAAAGCGAATGCCGAACTCGGCGGCGGCAAGGTCGAGGCATCGTTCGAGGCGGCCTATCGAGAGTTCGTCTCGCTGCCTAGCGCAAGGCTGGAGTTCCGCAAGCTGTTCCTGGCTATGGGCGACCGGAACCAGCTGCCGACTCTTTTCCACTGCACGACGGGCAAGGACCGCACCGGTTGGGCAGCGGCGGCTCTTCTGACCCTGCTGGGCGTGCCCGAAGACAAGGTCTACGAGGACTATCTTCGCAGCAACGACTACATCCTGCCCGCCTACAAGAAGGTCATCGACAAATTCGTGGCGGCAGGCGTCGATCGTCAAATTCCAGAGGCTATATTCGGCGTAAACAAAGAGTATCTCGATGCTGCATTCGACGAAATGAAAAAGAATTATGGGTCTATCGAGAAGTATTTCTCGGAGGGGCTGGGCATCGATGACGACCAGCAGAAATCTATACGAGAATTGTATCTTGGATCATCATGAGGTGTTAGCATGTTTAGATTAACATTTCAGGGCATGAGCAGGCGCAGAAACATCTTTCTAGCCCCCCTGTGTCTTGCTGCCATGTTGTCAAGCGCGCATGCCTGGGATCATCCAGGCCACATGACGACTGCAGCGATTGCTTTCAAGGAAATCGAGCGCGCGCGTCCCGATCTTATTAAGAAAATCGGACTGCTGTTCTTAAAACACCCCGACCCCGCTCCCTTCTGGGTGGCAGCGGGCGAAGCCAAAGGCAAGGAACGCGTTCGACGCATGTTCCTTGAATGCGCGCGCTGGCCGGACGACAGCAAATTCACAAATAACGATCGATTGGCTTGGCATACGGCGCGCTACGCGATCGTCGCGAAAGACGCGCCAGCCGAGGCAAAGGCATCGGTGGCAGCGCGCGATGGCAAGCCTGTGGGACAGGCCCTCGAGGCTCTGGCGCTGACTTACGGTATGCTGTCGAATCCGGAAACCTCACCTTCTGAGCGCGCTTGGGCGCTGTGCTGGCTGATGCACGTGACCGGCGATATCCACCAACCCATGCATGTCAGCGACCTCTTCTCCAAAGACTTTCCGGAGGGCAATGGCGCCGGTTCGATGGGTTACGTCATGGACCCGGTAAGCAAGTCACCCATAACGTTACATATCCTTTGGGACAGCAATGACCTACGCGTCCCCTCATTGGAGGCAGTTGACCAGGCGACGCAGACGTTCATGAAGAAGTATCCGCGCTCGGCTTTCCCTGAATTGACGGCTAATCCGGCTAAAGACCCAAACCGCTTCGGGAAATGGGCAAAGGAAAGCCACCAGGTAGCGGCCGATTGGGCCTTCAACGTCAAGATGATCCCCGATCCAGATAAGGATAAGACACAAGAACAACTGGTCGCGGGCATGGTCAATTTCATCCTCAACGGGGTCTCTCCCGTTAAAGATGCGCCGGACTTGCCACCCGGATACTGGGAGAAGCTGAAGCCTGTGGCTGAACGGCGTATCACACTGGCAGGCTACCGGTTAACGGATCTTCTCCTCGCGGCAGCAGACACCATTGAGGCACAACGAAAGTACATCGGAAGGTAAGGGCCCGTGACTCAGTCCGGTACTTAACGAGAAATCATAAGCTGGACGTGACCGAGGCAGATTCGAGTGTCTGCAATAGTAACAGTATCGCCCAAGTGTACAGGAAGTTTGATCATGCATAGGATCTTGATCGCTACCGGACTGGCCATGCTGACGATCGGGTCTGCCTGGGCCCAATCGTCAGAAAGGGACGTGCGACTTGTGCTTCAGATAACAGTTGACCAGCTACGCGCGGACCTTATCGATCGCTACGCGTCGGGATTCGGAGAGGGAGGCTTCAAACGGCTATTGGATAACGGCACATTCTATGTCGACGCACACCATCGCCATGCCAATACCGAGACGGTCGTCGGCCACACGACACTCGCAACAGGCACCGACCCGGCAGTGCATGGTATGGTCGCCAATGTCTGGCTTGATCGGGCGTCGGGCAGCTTGATTTACAACGTTGAGGACGCCGACTACCCCCTGTTGGGCGAGGGTGGTGGCGTCGATGCGAAATCCGAAATCGACCCGACCCAAAAACTTGCGACGACCCAGGGTCGCTCGCCACGCGCCATCCAGTCGACGACCATTAGCGATGCAATTTCCCTCTCACTCGGCCCGGAAGCCAAGGTGTTCGGCGTGTCGGTGAAGGATCGCGGGGCCATTACGATGGCGGGGCATTCAGGTAAGGCCTTCTGGTTCTCCAAGTCAGGAGGTCGGATGGTTACCAGCAGCTTCTACATGAAGGACTATCCCGAGTGGGTAGAGGCCTGGAACGCAAAGGGTGTCCCGGCATCTTACGCGAATAAGTCCTGGGAGCTGCTTGCGGAGCCATCTACTTACCTCTTCGGCAACGCCGACGATATGGCTTGGGAGGTGGACTTTCCCGGCTTCGGCCGGACGTTTCCTCACCCTTACGGACCGGCCGACGGGAAATACTTCACAACGTTGCTGACGCTGGCCCCTGCCGGCGACGAGATTATACTCGACTTTGCAAAGACCCTAATCTCTGCCGAGAAGATCGGGGCTGATGAGGTCACTGACTACCTGTCGATCAGTTTTTCTTCGACCGACTATGTCGGCCACTTCTTCGGACCGTCGAGTTTGGAGTCGGAGGACAACCTGCACCGGCTGGACCGCACGCTGGCAGACCTTCTTGCGTATGTCGACAAGACGGTAGGGCTCGACCGAACGCTGATTGTGCTTTCGGCAGACCACGGCGCATCTGAGGTGCCAGGATATCTTAATTCGCTGGGGATCGGCGGCAGTTACTTCAAGTTCGATGACGTCGACAAGAGCGAGGCGATCGCGGCGCTGAAAAAGGAGTTCGGTGTCTCGAAAGAGCTCGTAGATAAGTTCTTTCAGCCATACCTTTATCTCAACCGAGAAACGATTGCGCAGCGAAACCTCGACATAGCTAAGGTCTCGCGACGGGTGGCGGAGGAACTGAGCAAATTTCCGGGAGTGGCCTTTGCGGTCTCGAGTCACGACTTGCGGGCAGGTGCGGTGGCTCGCACACCGGTCACGGAGGCAGTGCTGGCAAACTTCCATGAGGACCGGTCTGGCGACATCTACATCGTCTTCGAACCGCACTGGTTCGTGGCGGATTTCGATGGGAAGTCGGTGGCTGGTTCGCACGGTTCACCCTGGCCCTATGACAGCCACGTACCAGTGATCTGGATGGGGCCGGACATCGAGAGAGGGCGGGTTGAGCGACGGGTCGCGACGGTAGACGTGGCGCCGACGATCGCGGCCTATCTGCGAGTAAGGCCCCCGAGCGGTTCGCGGGGGCGGGTCATGGAAGAAGTGACGACGTCAGCAGATGACTGAGCGTTCAGGGGACGATCGGCAGGCAGCGACACACGCCCGCCATCCTCGGACAGGCCGCCCAGAGTCCGTCAGAACGGCTTCGTCACCGGGTAGCAGCGGTTTTACGACTGCATACCTCACGCCGGGCTACAAGTAGTCGGATTCTTCGAATGAAGTCAGCAGCCAGATTTCCAGCCGTGGTAACAAAACGATATTGCTGTCTTTTTCAGATTGGCCTGTTCACTTGTCTATGGGCTGCAATTGCCTCCGCGGTCCTGCCCACCGCGTCCTTCGCACAAGAAAGGGAGAGTGCGAGCACGTCGCAAATTCCAGACATCGAGACTCTAAGTCGTCCAAACGTTGACAAAAACGAGTTTCTGCTTCGCATTGTGCATTTGACCGGAGATCAACTTGCAAAGCTAGCCGAGGAGTGGCTTGCGCTAACGCAACAGCGTACTCGTGAAGTGGCCCGCATCAACATTGAGCTCTCGAAAGCGCCACCGGAGCAAGCTCAGACTTTCCAAGAACAAATGCATGAGGCCCTAAGCGAGAGAAACCTCCAATTTCGAAAATTGGGCCTGATAGTCAAGGAATGGGAAGCTAAAGGCGGCAAGCCGGAGGATACGGTTCGCTACGAAAAATATGCTGCAGCTGTCCTCCACAGTGAGTTTGAAGTCACCGACCTGGATGCACTCGTCTCGTACATCCAAAAATGGTTAGTTTCACCCGAAGGCGGCTTGCGGCTAGCAAGCTCCGTGGCGTCCGCGTTGCTCTGGCTTGCCCTTCTCTGGGCGATGGCATCAGTGATGACCTACGCGCTTCGGCGTCGGCTCAAGCATGAGCGGCGGGTCTCGTCACTGCTGCGAAGTTTCCTGTCCAAAATGGCGTTCTGGGTGTTCTTTCTGGTGGGTGGGCTGCTCCTGCTCTCGCTCCATGGCGTGGACATGACGCCTCTGCTTGCCGCGCTTGGGGGCGCCTCTTTCATTGCTGCCTTTGCGCTGCAGGATACCCTTGGAAACCTGGCGAGCGGGCTCATGATCATGATCTACAGACCGTTTGACGAGGGCGATTATGTTGACGTCGGCGGGACCGCTGGAACGGTAAAATCGGTGAGCGTGGTCGCTACGACCGTTGCAACACCTGACAACCAGATCATAGTGATACCGAATAAGAATGTGTGGGGGAGCACAATTACCAACGTCACGGCTAGCGCGATTAGACGTGTCGATCTCGTGTTTGGCATTGGCTACGATGATTCGATAGAAGATGCCCTTCGCAAGATCGAAGATGTCTTATCTTCGCACCCTCTTATTCTGAAAACGCCAGAACCAATCATACGTGTTGGTGAGCTTGCAGACAGCTCGGTCAATATCATTTGTCGTCCGTGGGTAAACACGCCAGACTACTGGACGGTTTATTGGGAGCTCACACGAAATATTAAGGAGGCCTTTGATGAGGCTGGGATATCTATCGCGTATCCGCAGCTAGATGTTCATGTGAAAGTGGAGCCAGGCGCTTTGCCACAAACATGATGGCTTTGTTCGACCTCAGTGCTGTCAGACCTTCTTCGCACCTCCTGAAGTGGGCTAGTTATTAGCGGTTCGAATGTCCTGTGTGGATGGTTCCTGCATTGCAAGAACTTTCTGAAGCCTGGCGCCTTGGTCAGGAGCCGTTGATGGAAACTGCATTTTGGCGCATTGCGACGCCGGTGGAACAGGAACCATCCACTCCATCTGCTTAGCGGCCTTAACCGGACATGCTGACCAAGTCTCCGCAGCAAAAGCTAAATGGACGTTTCGTCCACGTGACGGATATGTTTCCCGTCCCGCTTAATTGAGCCGAGAGCATCTCAAGCTCCTTCGCATAGAGGGTCGACTTTTAGGAAGTGGCTCGGATCGCGTTGTGCTGGGGCCGCGGTCTTTGCGAAAAATGTCTGGTGCGGACCGTTTGCGTTGACGTCACGACACGATTCGCGTCGTGTTATTTTGGAAATGCAAGCAGAGCTGGGGGCACCATGACAGAAAAAATCGGGAACTGCCATCGAGGTCAGAATTATCAGACAGGCTTCGTAGCGACCGTTCTTGCTTTTATTTTTGCGGTGGCGCTCGTTCCTCAATCGACCGAAGCCGCGGAAGACGCCACGGGTTTCTATCTTCTCGGGAGCATCGCATCCGGAGGCGCCATCGTACCTCCTCCAGGAACGTACCTTACAAATTATAAGTACTATTACAACGGCGATGCATCTGGAATTGCCGGCCAAGGTGTCATCGAAAACGACCTCGGTCGGTTCACACTTGATGTGGATACCGATGTCGAGGCCAATGTTTTTATCGAAATTCCCACCTTGATGTGGGTCGCCCCGCGCAAGTTGCTCGATGGCCGGTTTGGCTTCGGACTTTTGACACCGATTGGGTATCAGGACATATCAGCCAATGTTGACACGCTCGCAAGCTTGACGCTTGCGGACGGAAGGTCTTTCCAGAGTGGCGCAAGGTTCGGAATTAATGACGACACATTCAGCTTTGGCGACCCTCTTATCCTATCGTTTATCGGTTGGAACCGCGGCAACTGGCACTGGAGGCTCGCCAGCCTCACAAACATTCCGATCGGTGCCTACGACGATCAGGACATCGCAAATATGGGGTTCAACCGATGGGGCACCGACATCCACGGGGGCTTTACCTGGTTGGACCCAGATGTCGGGTTCGAGGTGACGGCAACAGCAGGCTTCACGTTCAACGGGCGCAATCCCGACACGGACTACAAGACCGGGACTGAGTTTCATGTCGAGTATGCTCTTATGAAGCATTTCTCTAAAAGGTTTTCCGCTGGTCTCGTGGGCTATCATTATCAGCAAGTCACTGGGGACAGCGGTGACGGTGCAAGACTGGGAGATTTCAAGGGGCGGGTTACAGCACTTGGGCCAAGCTTAAATTTCAACACCCAGATCAGACAAATCCCGATATCAACGTCCCTGCGCTGGTATCACGAATTCAACGTCAAGAACCGTCTTGAGGGAGACTCTGTCTACCTTCAAACCACAATCCCGTTGGACCCACTTTTCAAGCGCTGACCGTGCGATCCGAAGGCTCTGCTTCCGAGGCTCGGAGAACGCCCAACCAAGCTGCTTAGACATGCCAAAGCTCGCCGGTGCACACATCGCTACTGCACAGGCATGTTCCGATTCACCTCAGAAAGTGGACATTCTCACAGCGGCGTAAGCGAAAGTCTCCCATTTCATGGAGCCGCAATCAGTCTCGTTGAGCTCGTTTCCGCCGACTAGTGGGAATGGCGATCAACTAGACGAGAGAATGCAGATACCAGGCATTGTTGGCTAAGTTTGCTGAGCTGCTGGCGGTTTCACACAGCCTCTTTACATCGCGGACTTTTTTTAGAGTGGCCGCCGAGTTTCGGCTGGCGACCTTCAGTTGTCGTGAGCAAGTGCAGCGTCGCCAATTGCGGCCGCCGCAGCTACGAACAGCGATCCCAGATAGCGCGCCTGATAGCTGAAGCGGAGAGCGGGCAATATTCGCGCAGTTACTTGATCGTTATCATCGTATCGCGTTGGCTTGGCGTGCTTTCTTTCCATAAAAGGAACTCGCGAGGAAATGATGCGCGCACAGCTTATGTTTTCTACGGTTGGAGCACTTTTCGCAGCGCTTGCAATGACAGCTAACACTGCATCGGCTCAGGAAGCCGAGAGCCAACTTGAAGCCGCGAGCCAACTTCAAGGGGAACCGGATGATGTCGCTGTCGGCCAGAGGCAGTATTCCCCTTACCTGAACCGCACCTTCCCGGATCGAGTACTGTGGGGCGATACGCACCTTCATACGTCCTACTCCACCGATGCGGGGATGATCGGCAACTTCCTCGGGCCTGAGGAGGCGTATCGTTTCGCCCGAGGCGAAATCGTCCGGGCGTCCGGGGGCGTGCGTACCAAGCTTGTGCGACCTCTTGATTTTCTTGTGGTCGCCGACCACGCCGAAAACCTCGGACTGTCGGTGCTGATCGAGGAGTCCAACCCCGATTTGCTCCGCAACCCCTGGGGCAAGAAGGTCCATGACCTTGTCAGAGCCGGAAAGCCGTTCGATGCCTACGCAGCGTGGGGATTGGAAATGGCCAAGAACGAGGACCCGCTAAAAGATGATCACCTGACGCGAACGATTTGGAACCGGATCGTTGATGCGGCTGAAAAGTATAACCAGCCGGGCGTCTTCACGGCGTTGCACGGGTTCGAGTGGACCTCCTCCTACGAATCCAACAACTTGCACCGGAACGTGATCTTCCGCGACGGCGCGGACAAAGTACGCGACCTGATCCCTTTCTCAAACTATGACAGTCCTGATCCCGAAAAGCTGTGGGAGTGGATGAAGGCCTATGAGGAGCGGACCAGCGGCCGGGCTCTTGCGATTCCCCATAACGGCAACCTCTCGAACGGGCTGATGTTTGACGACGTGACGCTAATCTCGAAGAAGCCGCTCTCGAAGGACTACGCTGAGCGTCGGGCTAACTGGGAGCCGATCTACGAGGTGACCCAAATTAAAGGGGACGGTGAAACCCACCTGGCGCTTTCGCCTAAGGATGAGTTTGCCGACTACTACAGCTGGGACAAGGGGAACTTCGGCCTCTTTGGCAAAAAGCCCGACATGCTTCCCCGGGAATATGCACGAGAGGCGCTGAAGAAGGGCTTGGCCTACGAAGCCAAGCTCGGCATCAACCCGTTCAAGTTCGGTATGCTTGGAGCGACCGACAGCCATACTTCGCTGGCCACGACGCGCGAAGACAACTTCTTTGGCAAGGCAACGCCCGTGGAGCCTGGCGGCGGGGAAGACCGCTATGTGGAGAAGATCACGGGAGTTGTTGAGTCGAAGGATGGCGCCGACGTCGCAATACGCCATTACAAAGCGCTCGCGGCCGGTCTTGCCGGTGTCTGGTCGAAGGAGAATACCCGAGCTGCGATCTGGGATGCGCTCAAACGTAAGGAGGTCTATGCGACGACCGGCACGCGAATGACTGTGCGTGTCTTTGCCGGCTGGGATTTCGCAAAGGACGAGATTCAACGGCCTGACTTTGCAGTCCAGGGCTACGCTCGTGGCGTTCCCATGGGCGGCGACCTTGCCGAGGCGCCAGAGGGGAAGGCGCCCACGATTTTGGTTCGCAGCCTGCGCGATCCCGATGGCGCCAATCTTGATCGCATCCAGATCGTCAAGGGCTGGCTCGATAAGGCCGGCAAGACCCAAGAAAAGGTTTATGATGTCGCCTGGGCTGGCGACCGCCAGCCGGATGAAGATGGTAAACTGCCACCCGTCGGGAACACGGTAAAAGGCGCAACGTTCACCAACAATATCGGCGAGGCGGTCCTCACAGCGTGGTGGCAGGACCCTGACTTCGATCCGGCTTTGCGCGCGTTCTACTACGTTCGCGTTCTTGAGATCCCAACGCCAACTTGGCTGGCGTACGACAAGGCATTCTACGGTGACAAGATCAACCTGCCGGAGGACGCAACACTTCTCCACCAGGAGCGTGCCTATACGTCACCGATTTGGTACACGCCCAAACGCTGACGCAGACAACATTTTGAATGATCAAAGGCGGCCCGCTTGGCCGCCTTCTTCTGCGCCTCGCGGACGAAGCGGACTAACTGCGCGGTAACATCGCTAACAACCCCGATTTCCGTTTCTGGCCCTTATCGGACTTCGGTGTAAGCGTTCTTGCCGCCTGCTCTTGAACTATTCTCGGACGAGTGAGCGGCGAACCAACCCAAGTTACGAAAGTCGCTCACATCGATAGGGTGGATCGCCAATGGCTGGACGATCCACTTCCTCCTCTCAATGCTGTGAAATCGAACCGAAGACTACTTTGCGTCCTTTTTCGATTTCGCTTTAGTTTCTTTCTTGCTGTCCTTGCTGTCAGCTCCGGCGGCTCCAATTATGGCACCTGCAGCAGCTCCTGCGCCTGCGCCAGCACCTGTGACAGCGCCGACGGCCGCGCCGACCGCTGCACCCTTTGCAGCGCCCTTCAACTTTTCATCTCCAGCAGTCGATGGAGAGGCGAACAACACGAGAGGAATGACAAAGCCAAGAGCGATTGGGCGAATTAGATTGGCAATTTGCATGACAAGAACTCCTTCTACTCATTTACACCGCACGAACTCCCGCAGTCTTGATCTATACGCCGCGAGACAGCTCTGGAGCAAGGCGTAGTGGCGCAGTTTAAAGGGAGTTTGCCCGGCGTGTTGCTAACGCATGCTTCTGAAACTAAGCCGGAAATTCCTATGGGCACTCGCTTCACAGCGCTGTGAAGAATGCCGATCTGCCGTTAGCGATCCTAGGTGACAACGGCTACCTCCACTGAAGGTTCAAACTGCCACCCAATCCAACGGTCACTTGCGCCCCAAGCGACTCTGACTCTCGGTTGAGTGTATCGCGCAACCACATTTCCCCCTCCTCGCTAGCCCGTCTCAAGCTCATCCGCCGCCGCTCCATTGGCGTCATCACCAAGCTCTTCATTTGGCCGGTGGCGGGGTCGATGCTCGGAAAGTACATCAAGGCGAGCTCGCTGCGGTACTTATCATATCCGCCGATACCCTCGTAATCGTTCACTAGATCGCCCGAGCCATAGATTATAGGTCGGTCGCGGTACACCTCGATTCCCTTGACATGATGCGATGAGTGTCCGTGGACTATGTCTACCCCCGCCTCATCTATAATGCGATGGGCAAATTCCCGCTCGTCCTCGAATATCCGAAAGCCCCAGTTACCACCCCAGTGAAATGACGCCACAGCGATGTCACCTGGCCGCTTGGCCTGACGCACACTGCGAACAACCTCGTCAACCGATCGTGGTAGCAGGTTGGCGAGAAAGTTTATTCCAGGGTAACCCGCTCTAGCCGACCAGTCACGCGTGACGCCGCTACTAGCAACGGCCCAAGAAAATACGAGAACGCGTCCCTTATAAGGAACATCAATCGCTATCGGTGCTGCGGCTTCAGCCTCGTCGCGGCCTGCTCCTGTCGTTTGGATACCCAGCCCGCGCAACGTTTGTAGGGTTTCGGTCAATCCACTTTGACCCCAATCTAAAACATGGTTGTTGGCGAGGACACAGCAGTCGATGCCTGCCGCGCTCAACACGGCCGCGTTTTTAGGATGCATGCGGTAGTGAATACCTTTGCGGAGGTCGGCCTCGTTGCTTACCGTGATTGCCGTCTCAAGATTGACGATACGCACATCGGGACGAACTCGGGCCCACTCATCGAGCGCGTCCCCCCAAACGTAAGTGAACTCCACAGGCCGAGGAATACGCCCTGCCTTTTGTTCAGTGAGCTTGACGTAGTCGATGGCGGAGCGGAGGAATGGTTCAAAAAGGCGCGGGTCTCCAGGGCTTGGCAAGATCTGATCGACCCCTCTTCCTGCCATGACGTCTCCAGCCAAGAACAGTGTGATACAATTCGATGTTGGAGCTAACGAGCTACCGGACTCCTCTGCGTTTACGAACCCAGCTTCTCCGCCAAGACCTATAGCGGCACCGCCCATCATGCCGAGAAAGGCTCGCCGACCAATGCTTCGGGCTGCTAGTGCAGAGGCACATGAAAGCGGCTGCCAACACAGGCCGGTTGCTGTTGTGTCCCAGGCTGGATCGGGCTGCCCTCTACGCACGCGATATCTCCAGAAATCTCAGCGGCATAAAACCGGCAAGGCAATCAAGGAATGGTTTCTTCTTGCTGCAAGCATCCGCACTCGGAGGCTTCCGGGCCAGTACATTGGACAAGCATACAGCAATCGACTGGAGGGCGTCAGATCCGGTTCGCCATCGAGGTGAAGTTAAATACGACGTTGGCCGCCTCTCAATAATGCAAATGTTGTCCAACGAGTGTGTACGTTGTGGAGATGCTTGGCTCACATTTGGCCGATCAAATCCGACGTACGAGTCCGCTGGGATTGACAAGCGTCAACGATGCCCAAGGTTCTTGCTGCGAAAATGTCACCAACGTCGCGCAGCCCATGAATAGCCCCGATAGGCAATGTTGAATGCTTCGCTTTGGCAGCACCTCCTATCAGGAGAAGGGGTTGGTTGCCGTCATGAAAATGCAAAGCCGAAACAAACTTGGCAATGAGCGCAGGCGCCACCCAACGAGCAACGGGCGGGCAAGCATGGCTCGTAACATGTCAGCGATACCACGGCCTCACGCAGCAAGCTCTCTAGCGGCAAGTAGGTTCATCAATCAGCAGCGCTGCGGTGCAATCGCAGAATTCGGCTCCGTAGCGCTTTGAAGAGAATAGTGAGGAGGACGCGATCCTCAGAAGATCGCTCACCGCCCTTCAGGCCGGCGCCGTAGTCGTCGGTGCTGTTGTTGGCATCGGCATCTTTAAGACGCCGGCGATAGTCGCCGCAAATGTTGATAGTGCCTCACTATACCTTGGCCTCTGGTTGCTCGGCGGAGTGATCACTCTTATTGGCGCGCTCTGCTATGCAGAGCTTGGCACGACGTATCCCCACGCCGGTGGTGAATACCATTTCTTGCGCAAGGCCTACGGGCGAGAGCTTGGCTTCCTATTCGCCTGGGGACGCATGACTGTGATGCAATCCGGCTCCATTGCCGCCGTCGCGTTCGTCTATGGCGACTATGCCTCGTTTGTCGTTCCGGCTGGCCCGTTTGGCCCAGGGATCCATGCCGCGCTCGCAGTGATCGGTCTTTCTTTGCTGCAGCTTATCGGTACCCAGGAAGGGAGTCGTGCACAGTTGGCATTGACCTCGGCGACAGTTCTCGTCGTCCTAATTATCGCGGTCATAGGTTTGACCACCAGCTTGCCCCCCTTGTCCAATTCACCGAGCGCGCTGCCCACAAGCATCGGGGCACCGGGCTTGGCGATGGTGTTCGTACTTCTTACCTATGGCGGCTGGAGCGAGGCGGCATACCTTTCGGGCGAGGTACGCCATGCGAAACATGATATCCCTCGTGCATTGCTGTTGGGCACTATGGCCGTGACAGCGCTCTATCTCCTCTCAAATTTCGCCTATATAGTGGCGTTCGGGCTTGAGGGGCTCCGGCACTCAAAAGTCATTGCTGCCGATCTTGTCGCGATGGCTGCCGGTGCAGACAGCGCGACTGCAGTCGCGGCGATTATTTGTATCACGTCGCTTAGCACGCTAAATGCAACAATTCTCACTGGTGCGCGTTCGATCTATGCGCTCGGGCGGAGTTACCCGACCTTTGCCGTTCTTGGCCGCTCTGCTTATGGTGGGCGCGCTCCCCGCAACGCCGTACTTCTTCAGGCTGGCATCGCGACAGTCCTCATCGCGTTCGGCGCATTATCGCGCGACGGCTTCCAGTCCCTGATCGAATACACTGCACCAGTGTTCTGGGCCTTCATGCTGCTCGTTGGCGTGTCGTTATTCATCTTCCGGTGGAAAGACCCGCACCGAGTGCGCCCGTTCCGAGTTCCACTATACCCGGTCACGCCGCTTCTCTTTTGTGCCACCTCCGGGTACCTGCTCTACGCAAGCCTCGTCTATACTGGCGCGGGGGCGCTTGTGGGCGTCGTTATCCTTTTGGCAGGCATCCCAATCTTCCACCTCGGCCTGCGCCACAGGCCATTGAAACGCCCAACACGCTCGGGAGGGCAGTTACCATGAACCGCCTAATACACCTCGTGCTATTCTTGATGGGATTGGGAATGGCCGAGACAGCCCTATACGCCAAAGATTATGCGGCCGACAGGCGCAGGATGGTCAAAAAAGTAGAGGAAATGGCCGCTAGTACGGCGAGCCACACCCTGATCGAACAATTTGACTCGCGCGTCATTAAAGCGATTGGCGAAGTGCCGCGCCACCAATTCGTGCCCGCGGAGATTCGCGCAGCGTCTTACAGGAACCGCCCACTTTCAATCGGTCATGGACAGACCATCTCTCAGCCCTTCATCGTGGCCCTCATGAGCGAACTGCTGCAGGTGAAGCCCACTGACAGGGTCCTGGAGATCGGGACAGGATCCGGCTACCAGACTGCGGTACTGTCTTCACTGGCAGCGAAGGTGTACTCGATCGAGATCATTCCTGAGCTTGGCGAGGCTGCCCGGAAGACCCTTGAGCGACTCGGATACTTGAACGTGGAAACAAAGATTGGGGATGGTTATCTGGGCTGGCCAGACCGTGCTCCCTTCGACGGGATTATTGTAACCGCTGCTCCCGACCATATTCCGGCGGCCCTGGTTGACCAGCTTAAGCCCAATAAGCGAATGGTCATCCCGGTTGGCGGCCTCACTCAGGCTCTCATGGTTGTGACAAAGAGAGCCGACGGAACAACCACCAACAAGACTATTGTACCTGTAAGGTTCGTCCCCTTAACTCGAGAGTAGCCCAGTCAAATAACTCGCTGTCTGCGGTCGTCGGCTATTAGACGCGGAGCTTGACGGTCTAACAAAGGCTTAGCATCTACTTTTTTGGTCTGATCCGCTTGCTTTTGGTTTCGTAGCCGAGCCGCATCCGGCTTGCTCGCTTTGTTGCTCAAACCGCTTCCTCCAGCCCGTCACGACTGCTGAAACAGCATCACGAGCGCTGCCAGCGCAAGCACAAACAGAACAACCTTAAGCGTATTGTTTCGATCGAACATCAGAGGCTCACGTCCTCAACGCATTCTATAGTGCGAGGAGTAAGGCATCTGATGCTAATAAAGGCATTGACAAAAATCATGCACAACCATGCGACGGACAAGACAAGGCGGATGCTTCGGTCCGTTACAAGCACAAGTCTTTAGCTTGGATAGCACGTTCACTGCACGCTGTGCGTCTCCACGCAATTCCCTCTTTTGCAGCGGCTCGCAGTACTCCGCCGATGGTCAATGCCTTTATTGGCGCAATTTTTACATTTGATCGATCTGGCTCTTGTATTTGGCTAGGACGAAATTTCGGCGCACCTTCAACGTGGGTGTGATAAGGCGACCCTCAACGGTCCACTCTTCTAACTCAATATGTACAGCGCGCACCTGCTGAAACGTTGGTCGTCCCTTGAGCCTTTTGGCGATCCGCTTGAGCACAAGCGATTTTGATAAGTCAGTATTTGGCTTGGAGGGGTCCAATTGTTCAGTATGAGCCAAATCCAGCCAGAGCTTCATGTCGACTACGACAATTGCTGAAAGGAATGGCATTCGGTCGCCCACAAGGCAAATCTGTTTAATGAGTGGGTCAAC
>JARFQY010000334.1 GCA_029287535.1 Filomicrobium sp. | reverse complement strand
GCCTGAAGGCGGTTTCCTCGTTCCCGTAACGCGACCTTCCCAGCAGGTTATGCCTTGTGAGGCAAAGATTGATTGTTGATCTTGGCTTGAGCTTCGATCAGGGAGGCAATCAGTGCTCCGCCATAGCCAAGGTTGCTAGCTTCCGCGAGAGCCAGCAGAACGGCGTCCCCCATTTGTCCCGTAAGACCTGCTTCTTCCGTCATCTTGCGATAGTAACGCAGGTCCTTGCGCGCGAGGTCGATACCGAACTTCATACCTCCAAAATCGCCCTCGAGGGCCTTTGGCACCATCATCTGAAAAATTCCACTGTTGGCGCCACCCGCGCTGATGACATCATAATATCGCGCCGGATCCACGCCCGTTCGGTAACACGCAACAATGGCCTCCGCGGTTAAGGCGGCGTGTCCCATAGCGAGAAAATTATTGATCAGCTTGAGCTTATGGCCAGCTCCAAGCTCCCCGACGTGAAAGATATTCTCGCAGAAGGTTTCCAGGACTGGCTTGATCGCGGCAAAGACTTCCGGCGCTGCGCCAACCATGGTGTTCAGCCGACCAGCCTCCGCCTCGACGGGCGTACGGGCTAAGGGAGCGTCCGCCATAGCCGCCCCTGTTTCGGCCAGCGCGGAGGCGATCTTGGCTGTGGAAGAGGGTTCAGCAGTCGTGCAATCGACCACAATGAGACCCTCACGTCCCGCTTCAAGCAGCCCACCATCACCGAGAACGATTTCCTCAACCTGCGGGGAAGCGCTGACACAGATAAAAACGATGTCCGAGTTTTCGGCTACCAGACGAGGAGAGTTATCCTCCGTTGCGCCTTTCCCCAGCAAATCTTCGACTGGCTTACGGTTGCGGTGGGCCATGACGGTCAAGGGAAAACCTTTTGCAAGGATGTTCTTCGCCATACCGTGACCCATCATGCCAAGTCCAATAAAGCCGATCCGTTTGGTCATAGTGGTTCACCCTCCTTGTGCCTGGTCATTCTGATTGCATGGTGCTGTCGGACTGACTGCAAGAAGTCTCGGCATGACAGCGATGAACGTACAGAAGATTATCACGCCGCTGGCCAGGCCGGTGCGACCAGGGTTAAGGCCGAGGCGAGTTCTCCATTAAGTGCTCGCCGCCGCAACCGCGCACATGGCAATGACGTCAAAGGCCACCCTAGTCTCGATGCTGGGCGATGAGGCATTTCCCCCGCTTTCCATCGGTTCGATTGGAGACCTGACCGATTGTCAGGTCCAGGAACAGCGCCCTGTATCGGACGAGGCGTGTCAGTTCGGCACCGTCTTCGTGCTGATCCGGTGGAGATAGCGCCGAGTTCCCGGCCCCCGCGCGCGGTCGATAAGCGTCGCCTTATGCATCAGCGAGAAATTGTCCCAAAGAACGATATCTCCGGCTTGGTAACGATGCGTGTGGACAAAGCGATCCTGTGCCGCGTGCGCGGCCAACTCGTCGAGAAGGGCAAGCCCCGGCGCGTCGTCCATGCTCACGATCCCGCGCGACGTGGAGGTGACTCCGTAGAGCGCCGGTCGCTCGGTCACCGGGTGGGGCAAAACGATTGGGTGGTAGACGTCGTGGACATCCTGCTGCTCGTCCTCGGTCAGTTCCATCGCCTTGGCGCGCGTCTCGTACTGCTCGTCGGATCTGTTGCCATAGCGGTGGCGCGCCACCAAACCGGCGATCCGCTCGAGGGTCGTCTCGTCGAGCGCGTCGTAGGCCGCCCACATGTCCGCGAAGAGCGTTTCGCCGCCCTCCACCGGAACCTCGAGCGCATGCACAATTGTCGCGTTGGAGGCAACGTCCTCGTAAGCCATATCCTGATGCCAGAAGGCGGCGCCATCGAAGACGCCGATCGGCTTGCCGTCCTCGAAGATATTCGACAGAGGCAGAATCTCCGGCACCTCCTTGTGTCGCAGATGAGCCAGGATGTGCGGCTGCGGTTCGCCGAAATGCCGCGCGAACCAGAGAAAGCGTTGCGGCGTGATATGCTGGTCGCGGATCACCATCAACTGACTATCATGAAACTGCCGGCGCAGCCTTGCCACGGTGGCGGCGTCCACCTCCGCGCTGAGATCAAGGCCCGTCACTTCGGCACCGAATCCCTCTTCTAGCGCGTTGACCTTGTACTCCGGCATCTCCTCCTCCTTGGGCGGATCCGGTCGCGCCTCAGTCAATGAATCTGGGCATTATCCAGCGGGGCAGGGCCAAAATCGCGTCCGGCACCGCAATTACTAACCCTAGCACGATGATCATTGGCAACAAGATGATCGCCACGTCGCGCAACGCGTCGACAAGCCGAATTTCCCCAATCGCGGCCGCGATCAGCAAGCAGAGCCCGTAAGGCGGCGTAACCAGGCCAAATGCCAAGCTGATCACTCCGATTATCGCGAAATGGATTGGGTGCATGCCCACATGTTGAGTGACGGGGAATAGCACGGTGCCAAGGATTATGATCGCCGGAATCGCATCTATGAACATGCCGATCAAGAGGAATGCGAGCGCGCACATTACGCCGGTCCCGAAGACTCCCAGGCCCATGAGTTCGATTTGCGCTACAAGTGCCGCCGGGATCTTGAAATAGGCCAGGCACCAGCCGAATGCCGAGGCAGTTCCGATGCAAAACAGCGAGATCGCCGCGAAGCGCGCGCTTTCATAAAGGGTGCCCGGCAGAGCGGCGAGGCCAACCGAGCGGTAGATACCGACCCCGAGCGCAAGCGAATAGATCACGGCGACGACCGAGGCCTCTGTCGGCGTGAAGAAGCCTCCCACAATGCCACCGACAATGATCAACGGCGTCATCAGCGCCAAGGATGCGCTAGCCGCCGCCGCTAGGAGTTCCAACAATGTCGAGCGGTTGTAGACGGGATAGCCACGACGCTTCGCATAAATGTACACGGTCAGCATCTGCGAGCCGGCGATGAGCACGCCGGGCAGGACACCCGCCAAGAATAGGCCGCCTATCGAGATCGACATCAGCCCTCCCCAGACGACCATCAAGATAGACGGAGGGATAATGACGCCCATGACAGACGAGCAAGCCGTGATCGCCACCGCAAAGGAGGAGTCGTAGCCTTGTTTTTTCATCTGCGGGATTAACAGCGAACCGATTCCCGCGGCGTCCGCCGTCGAAGAGCCCGAAATGCCGGCGAATAGCATCGACACTACAACGTTGACGTGGCCCAGCCCGCCCGGCAGGTGCCCGACCATGGCGCGAGCCAGCCGGACCAGTCGGTCGGTGATTCCAGCACCATTCATCAAATTGGCGGCCAATAGAAAGAACGGCACCGCCAGCAGCACGAAGGCGTTGTAGCTCTTGAACATCTCACGCAGCAGCAAAATCGGTGTCAGTCGCTCCTCGATGAAGAAGACCGGCACCACAGCAAGCGCCAGCGCGAAGGCGACCGGAACCCGCAGAATGACGAGCACTGCGAATACTCCGAAGAGGATTGCGGCGACCTCACCCGGACCCATGTGTCTCCCCGCGACGGTAGACGGCGATGCTGTCCCAGACGCGCTCTCCTATAAAGAGCAGCCACGTCATGCCCGCGATTGGCCACGCGATATAGATCGAGAGCATCGGCAGGCCGGCGATTTCCGAGCGCTGGCGCGACCCAAGGATCGCGAAATCGTACCCGTAGCGCAGGAAGGTGAGAGCAACGGCGAGGATAGCTAATAGGCTGAGCAGTCTCATAAACAGCTCAATCCTTGGGCTGAAACTATGTGGCAGGACATCCACGTCGAAATGCGTGCCGTCGCGCACGGCGATCATCGCCCCGATCATAATGATCCAGACGAAGCAGAACCGCGCGATCTCCTCGGTCCAGATGAAGCGCGGGATGATCCCCGTGTAGCGGCTGAGAATCTGCATGGCGACCGGCACGATCAGCACACCCATTAGCACGGTCAGCAAGATCTTGAGCAGACGGTAATAACCGTCCAGCAACCGGCGCATCACGTCCTCGCCTTACATCATGGTTGAGAGCGCGGGCGGCAGGGCGTCGCCGCCCCACCACCCAAGTGGACCTAGTTGACCGACTCGACCGCCTCCAGGACGTCGGTTGCGCCCAATTCTTCCGCATAGGCACGCTTCACCGGTGCGGCCAGCTCCAGCAGCTTGTCTCGTTCGGTGAATTGATGTGTTGTCAGAAGACCGTTCTTTTCCATCGCGGCCAGCTTTTCGGCATCCTGGCTGGATTCGATATCGCGGCCGTATTTGCCAGCAATCTTGCCGGCCTTGAGGACACAATCCTGCTCCTCCGGAGACAACCGCTCGAAAGTGGTTTCGGAGAATGCGATCGGACGCACCGTGATAGCGTGCGCCGTCAGCGAAATGTGCGGGCCCACTTCGTAGAACTTCATCTGCTCGATGCCCGCGGCTTCGTTCTCCGCAGCGTCAATCACGCCGGTTTGGATAGCGTTGTAGACCTCCGCGTAGGCGATGACCGAGGGCGCCGCATCGACCGCCTCGAAGATCCTCGTCTGGATCGGCGCGCCCATCACTCGCATCGGCAGGCCTTTCAATTCGGCCATATTTGTGACCGGGCGGTTGACGATCAACTGTCGGGTTCCGCCCCCCGCATAGCCGATAAGCCGTACGTTGGCCGTGGAGAGCACGTCATCGGCCAGGGGAGCCAAGGCATCAGCTTCCATCACGGCATTCCAGTGATCAAGGTCTCGGAACAAGAACGGCATGTCCATCAGGGGCGCCTTCTGAGAGAAGGTGGACATGTGCGACGGAGCGACGATTGCATAGTCCACCGCAATCCCCTGGCTCATGTTCTCGAAATAATCCTTCTCAAGCCCCAATTCGGAGTTCAGATGCAGGTCGAACTTCAGCGAACCGTTCGAGCAGGCCGCGGCCTCTTCCTCGAACTTACGCAGGGCCTTGGTGAAGGCATGGTTTTCATCAAACTGAACGGCCCCAATCAAAGTTGTCTCAGCGTTGGCGGGGGCAAACAACAATGCCGCTAGCGCAGAACCCAGCATTACAGGTCTAAGAACTGTCATGGCGTCCTCCCGTTCTTGGGGGCGGCCTCGTTGATGGGGTCCAAGCTATCAGCCGCCCATACGATAATACTCCGAGAATAAGTCGGAACTGTCCAGCAAGGATGGCAGGAAAACACGGTTCGCGACCTCAGCCACCTTGGTCGGGAAGCGACCCTACCGCCTCAAGCTGGCTCGATCCGACGAAACTCCTCCAATCTGACATTGCCGGTGGACGGGCCGTCCGGCTTTACAAGCTTCGAAACCGCTAAGATATTGGCGCACTTGGTTTCCTCTCTTTGCCCCCTGAAAGAGGTGATAGTCTTATGCTATCTCAAATCTCTATTGGCGCCGCCCTTATTGCGCTCACGGTCATTGTGCACGCCATTAGCCTTGAGTTTATTCTGAAGATTTTACTTTCAATTCACGCTCATATCCTCGTTCGCTGGAGAGTGTTTGCTTTTTCTTTTGTAATAATTGGCGTCTTTGTCGCCCACATTATTGAGATTTGTATCTGGGCCCTATTCTATTACTCCGAAGCATCTGTTGAGCAAATCCCAACAGTGGAAGCCGCCTTATATTTTTCGACATCGAGCTTCACCACCGTGGGGTTCGGGGATCTGGTGTTATCCGAGGAGTGGCGGCTGCTGAGCAGCTTCGAGGCTATAAATGGCATGATCCTGTTCGGTTGGAGCACCGCCTTCATTTTTGGCGTCGTTCGCCACGTCTATAGTCAGATTTACGCTGCTGTCGCCGCCAACACATAACAGGCAAAGGTGGAAGCTTCTTAAGTTAACGGGTGCCGGCCGGCCGCTAAGAAAGCTTTCTTCGCTTTCGGAGGACTCCGATGGTCTTTGCACGCGCCGGCGCCGTGCTCGCCAACTCGCAAGCCTGGCTTGTGGCGGATAGCCGAGACGTCGCTCGCTCACGCCGTTCTGGCTTATCAAAGCGAACTGGCGGCTCAAGACCGCCAACAAATCAGAAGGCGGTCAGGGACGCTACGCGGCAACACCCCCGACCGGCTTGATTAGTTGCCCGTAGGCAAGCCGAGCTTGAAGCCCTGCTTCTTCAGCTGATCACGCACCTCTTGGAAGCGGTGATACTGGCTCAGAGTAATCGGTCCGGAATAGGATTCGCTCTGCACCGGGCGTGGCGGATACTCGATGTAGGTCTTTACGACCCGCTCGAGTTCACTCATCAGTGTTGGCACCGTCCAGGTGTTCTCGCGGCCTGTGGTCATGAAGATGTCGTAGCGCTCCATCGGGTCTTCCCACAGATTGAAGACCTGCGGCACGGTTGCCACGTACTTCTCGGATCCGCGCCATCCAAGCTCAGCCGCGGGCGCTTCGGAACCGGCCCTTGCGCCATTATCTCCACGGATGTTGAACACGGCCTTCCAGGGACCGACGCGCACTGCACCGGGAGCAAGTTCATTTTCGGTGAAGTAGGCCCAAGAGTCGCGCTGCGGCTCGGTTTCGCCGAACAGCACGGGAGCCATATCGATGCTATCGAAGATCATCGGCTGGCCTTCACGGTCCTCCTTTGGCAATTCGATTCCAGCGAGATGCGCGAAGGTCGCCATGAAATCGGTACCGCCAACTATGTCATGCGACTTCGTGCCCGGCTCGATCTTGCCAGTCCATTTGACGAAGAGCGGCACGCGATAAGCCCCCTCGCGGTCGGTCCCCTTGGTGCCGCGAAACGGTGTCATGCCTGCATCTGGGTGAACGTCTTGCCAGGCGCCGTTGTCGACGGTGTAGATGATCAGGGTGTTATCCTCGATCCCGAGGTCCTTGACCTTCTGCAGAATGGCGCCGGAATGGTGATCCATTTCATGGACCTTGTCGCCATAGTCATTCTTGATCGGCGCCTTGCCCTTAAAATCCGGCGCGGGCAGATTGGGCTGGTGGTTGGCCGCCCAGTTAATTGACATGAAGAAGGGCTGCTCCAACCCTGCCAAACGCTCCAGCTCCGCAACAGCTTTCAGCGCACCGACATCATCTAACTTGGACAGGTCCGCCGTGGTCATTTCGCCGATGGTCAGCACCTCCTTCGCGGGGCTGCCAGCTTCACCTTCGAAAACACCCGTCGTGACCTTCTTGAAGACGGCCCGCTGCTCATCGGTCATCTGCGGGTGCCAGTCATCCAGCGCATAAGTGTAAGCGTTCAGGTGATAGAGAAATGTGTTCTCCATCTTGTCATAGCCATGCGCGGTTGGCAGGGCATAGTCCGACTCACCCAGGTGCCACTTGCCCATGAAATAGGTGTTGTAGTTCGCCTGTTTCAGCACCGAAGCCAGCGTCCATTCCGCCGCCGGCAAACCGCCTCCCTGGCCCTGAAACGCCACGGTGGTCATGCCCGAGCGGTTTGGATAGCGCCCGGTCTGCATGGCTGCTCGGCCAGGCGTACAAGAGGACTGGGCATAAAAGTCCGTAAACATCATCCCTTCCTTGGCCATCTGGTCAAGGTTGGGAGTCGGCATGCCACGCGCCGCTCCGCCGTGATAGGCGCCCAGATCCCAGTAACCGGTGTCATCGGAAACTATCAGGATGATGTTGGGCTTGCTGCCGAAGGTCGACAGGGATTTTGGATCATAGTCCTCCGCGGTCGCGGCGAACGCGAGCGTAGAGAATAGAACTGCCGCGCCAGCAGCAATCTTCAGTGGGCTTTGCATGAAGCAGTGACCTTCCAAATTGGATCTGATTTGCCGTATGCCTCGCTTGAAAGGTGGGGACAGAAAGCCTTTCACTCGGCGAAGTGATTCGGATATGGCGAATTTGCGTCCCGCCAACATGGGTGCCAGCTTCGCAAAATATTCCAGCGGCCGATATTGAAAATAGGCGTTGCTCGAGCAGAGCGATGAGTGTGATCAACCTCTTTGGCCAACCCAATTGGCTTTGACGCTATCGCCCGACTCACGATCGAATGTCCGTCCTTGGCACGAAGCGGGCGTACCGAGGGCCATAACTACGCAAGGACGGCGCTGGTCTTGACCGCCACATATTCGTCCTCTGAGAGGAATCCCGCACAGGCGAAATTCGATCCTGTCATACATGATCCTTGAGGCCCCTCCGGTTCTTAGAGTGACCGCGGCTTTGACAGCAGGTGCTTCCGCACCACCGAGCCAATGCACGAAACTCGCGCTAACCGATCGGGGTTGCGGGGGCAAGCCGCGTAGGATCAATAACTACATGCCGGATCCGAGAGAGATTCCACGTGTATGTGACATGCACGAGCCCATCGGCGGTTTGGATAATTGCGGGGTAGGAGAATTCACCGGCACCATCGGCTAGGGTCAAGACGTCCTGCCAGGTCTTCCCGTCCACGGATGATGCGATTTCCAGCGGCGACCGCCAATGTGTCGAAGGATTATAGACAAGGAGTTGCCGCCCGTCCGAGAGGCTCAGAGCATCGGTTCCGGAATTGGGATTCCGCAGGGATGTCAAGCAAACCTCGCTCCAGATGTTGCCGCCATCATCAGACCAAGTCTCAGCTATCCGACCCTGTTTGGTTCGGCAGAGCATCTGCAAACGATCGTCTGCATAATGAAGAATGCTGGGCTGAATCGCACCGACCGTCCGGCCATCGTTCAAAGGGTCGGTCCGAGTCCACGTCTTTCCCATGTCCGAACTGCGTTCCAGGTGGACCCGCCAACCGTCGCTCTCGTCACTAGAGGGGCTTAGAAGGTCACCGTTGGCCAGCTGAACCGGCTTGTTCTTGATAGGGCCTAAAATGCCGTCAGGAAGACGCATAGGTGCATCCCAGGTCCCATCTCCGCCCAACTTCATACACATGCCCCACCAGCGTTTAGGGCTTGGCCCAACCTTGTAAAATAGCCATAGGGCTCCGCCCGGCGCCTGGAACAGAACCGGGTTCCAGCATGCGTAACGTTTGCGGTCTGGCATCACGCCATCCGCCACTTTGATCGGAGTGGACCAGCCGGAACCGCTGTTCCGCGACACCCAGATACTGACATCGGGGCGGGATTCCATCGTACCCGCGAACCAAGCGGCCACCAATCCGTCTCTCGCTTCGACAATGGTCGATGCATGGCTCATGGCGTTGGATGACTCTTCGAAGATAAACGCGTCGCTCAGAATGGCGGGATGGCAAATTTCGTCCGAACGCTCTGGTTTCCGCAGCTTTGTGGCCTGCGTAAGCATCCTCCTGAAAATCAACCGATTGAGAATCACTGTGTTGAGTTCCTGAACTCTTGACCGGACAGACCCTGCGGCAGATTGCCTCCAATTGACTCGATCCAGCCAAACGCCATGCCGTGGAATCCCGCGAGCGCCCCCACCCAGAGGACGCGACCAGCTTCTACTTTAACATCACTTGATGCCACTCTTCTGCAGCGTCAAAGCTAAGTGGCTCGAGGCGCCGCCAGCGCAATCCGTAGCCTCCCAAGATGGGCAACCCTTTCCGCCATGCGACAAGAGCGGACATTATCAGGTGGGAGCGCAAAGCTTGTATCCAGTGGAAACCGGCCCGTAATGAACCCGGCTCCACAACGCATCCTCAATGCATGCCGACGTGCGGTCTAGGAAACGCCTAGCGAGCAACGCCGGGCCATATCAATCCGGAAGGCCCGCGGCCCGCAGATCTTCCAACAGCGCGGAGATATAGCTTTCAGGCATGTAGGGCCGTTCGCCAAAGTAGAACTCTTTTCTGACAGCGGAGCAGGCGATGTCCGGCCGTTGATCAAGTAGCGAGTCCAGCACCACCTCAGCCTCAGCGAACTTCCGCCGCCGGCCTAGGATCGCCAACAACACCATCGTCGGCCAGAACGTGGCGTTCGGCTGACGTGTTGCCGAGCGCTCTTCGGCCTCTGCCCTTTCAAGATCACCAAGCATGTAATGAGCGAGGGCGCGAACGTGAATGAATGTCCAGATATGTGGATCGCGGGGACTGAGCCTGATCGCCTCATCGAGCTGCTCAATCGCTTCTTCTGGCCTCTGCATGAAGCAAAAGACTTGGCCCAGGGCAAACCGCGCTTGCGCATGGTTCTCGTCAAGATTGACAGCAACGCGCACCTCATCGAGGCCCGCTTCGCTATTTCCGGACAGCGCCAATGCTCGTCCTAGGGAGATCCGTGCCGCAGGCTCGCGATTGTCAAGCAGCAATGCACGCTTCGAAAATGCAATTGCATCTCTGATACGGTCCGGACGATCTTCCCAATTCCCATAGAAGCCCAGCTGGATATGGCAGTAAGCAAGTTGCGCGTGAGCTTGCGCAAAGGCGGGATCGATGGCAATCGCCCGTTCAAATAGCTCCTTCGCCGTCTCCAGTTCTTTCACCGAAAAATGGTAGAGATGCCAGAGGCCACGCTGATAGGAGTCCCAGGCATTAAGGTCGGACGTCGAACGGCTGCGCAGCGCCGCTCCTTCGATCGCGGAAAGTTCCGGCTCCAGAGTGCCCGCTATCGCACTGGCGATTTCGTCCTGAAGACTGAGAAAATCATCGAGGTTTCCCTCATAGCGCTCGCTCCACAGATTAGTCCCATCGTTGCCGTCCATAAGCTGCACCGACACTCGGACCCGATTGGAAGAACGCCGGACACTGCCGTCAAGGACGTAGCGGACGGCCAATTCCTCTGAAATCTGCCGTACATCAAGCGCCTTGTCCTTGTAGGAAAATGCCGTGTTGCGGGCGATTACGCGCAGCCACCGGCAGCGCGACAGAGACGTGATGACATCTTCAGACACTCCATCTGCGAAATATTCTTGGGCGTCTTCGTCTGATAAATTTTTGAAGGGCAGCACTAATATTGATGGCCGCTCTCCTCTCGACTGTCTCTCATTTTCGATAGATTGCGGCCCGACAGTCTTTCCTTGGGAGGCGTCCACGTCGGCGGCGTAAGGGGACCAACGCCAAACATGCAGGGGCCTCACAACGTTCTTTACCTGGACCATCCCAAGGTCGGCGAACGAGAGCTCCATCTTGTACTCGACATGATCGTAGGCCTGCTGTGACAGGCAAACTCCGCCCGGCTTCGCCAGGGATTCCAAGCGTGCGGCGATATTCACAGCGTCACCGTAGATATCGTCATCGTCGACAACCACATCGCCTAAGTGGATGCCGATTCTGAACAAAATCCGTCCGTCTTCAGCCGAATCCTTGTTCGTAGACAGCATCACGGTTTGGATATCGACCGCGCAGGAAACAGCTTCCACAACGCTCGCAAACTCGAATAGTGCGCCATCACCCATCAATTTGACTTGTCGGCCGTTATTTCGTCGGACAGCCGGGTTGATAACGTCTTCACGCAATTTTCGAAGAGCCTGCAGGGTCGCGATCTCATCCTTCTCCATCAGGCGGCTATAGCTGACGGCGTCCATCAACAGCACGGAAGCGAGGCGACGCTGCATGAGAAATCTCCCTCGGAGTCAGAATACTCCGGATAGTCAATCCGTACTATGCACCTCCGCCATTCCGTCTTCGCGAAGAGGCGCCACTTCAATCAGGCTTGCGGATTCCGGGTTCGCGTTTCGGCCATAAGTCTTGGCCTTGGGAGAGGCTTGGCACTTGCATGCGCTCGCGGAGCGGCGCATGGTCAGCGCGACAGCGTCGAACATCTGCGAACGAGCGGAGAGAAAATTGAACGTGAATGGCAAAAAGGCCATCGTCTTCGGTGGCACGTCCGGGATTGGCTTGGCGACCTCGAAGCAGCTTGCCGATGCGGGAGCCTCCGTTGTGGCGATCAGCCGCGATCCTTCCAAGGCCGGCGACCCCGGTCTAAACATCGCCTTGGAGAAGTGCGACGTGCGTGACCGTGCGGCGCTCCAGGCACTGTTCGAGAAGTTAGCGCCCTTCGACATTCTGATCAGCGCGGCGACAGGCGGCGCGCGCGCGGTCGGACCCTTCCTGGAAATGGATATGGACGGCTACCAGGCCTCGTTCGATAAGCTTTGGGGCTACACGAACGTCGTCCGCTACGGCGCCGGCTATCTGCCGGAGGACGGGTGTATCGTTCTGGTGTCCGGCTCTCCGGCGCGCCGCATGAAACCCGGCCAGATCGCTATCGGTTCGGTCGGTGGCGCCGTCGAGGCTTTCGCGCGGGGCGTGGCCCGTGAACTTGCGCCCCGGCGCATCAACGTGGTCTCGCCGGGTCAAATCGACACGCCGATGGTCTCGCTTCAAGGGGCCGAGCGCGAGGAACTCTACAATAAGATGACGGCCAACCACCTGATCCCCCGGGCGGGCACGGCCGACGAAGTGGCCCAAGCGGTCATGTTGGCGGTGACCAACGACTTCATGACAGGCACCACGATCGACGTCGACGGCGGCTGGCTCCTGTCATAGGCGGGCGAGGGAATCTGGGGGCCGGAAGCCTCGATTCAGTCGCCTTGTCGCAATTACTATCGTATTCTCTCGGCCGCACCCAGGTGGATCACGGCTTGGAGGGAGGCTTCGATGTGGGGGAAGCTTGCCGTCACAATCGCATTGGCTGCCGCTGTCATGGCATCGGATGTGCGCGCCGACGAACTCATTGAATCCGATTGGATCGAGATCAAGCCTTCCGAGCTGGATCGAGACCACGCCTATGAGAACATCAGCTATTTCAGCATCGACATCGACGAGAACCGCTCCTTCCATACGGACGCACTCACCGTCATCTCCCTGAAGTTCAAGGCGAAAAATAACGCGGAAGAAGATTTGTTCTTCGATCTGGACCTGATCGCCCTGGACGAGAGCGACACGGTATTGTTCGTCATGAACTTCAGCCCGGCCCTCGCCGGGATCGGGCCGGGGTCGACGGCATTCCTCAGCCAATCGCGCTATGTAGAGCCTGGGACCCTTGAGCGCGTGGCGAAGTACCGGTTCCGCTTCATCGGCATAAAGGACGCGAAGAAGCCCTGAAACCTTCGCCGGGTTTCAAAATACCGCCGAAGATCGAAGAAGCGCGAAGATCTTGCGCGAGACCGTAACAGGCAAGAAGCGAGCCTCGTTTCGGCACGCCGGCGCTCATGGCCTAGAAATCGATCTGTAGCCTAGCGCCTAGGGTATAAGCGGTATCAACGGCCTTGTCCGCTGGCCGTATCACCTGAGAATTGATGGTTAGATGCGCCGCGGGAAAGACTTCCAGATTGTAGAAGACTTCACCCGCGTGCTCGAAGGTTCGCAGCGCCGGGTTCAGGTCGCGAAGGTCTTCCGAGATATGGATGCCCGACCATCCGAGTCCCCAAGTGTCGTTTCCGCGATCGGGGATCAAAATCCCCCGGCCGCCGATCCCAAGACTATAGAACTGATCGATGACGTTCCGGTCGTCCGGCGCCCAACCCGCTCTGGCAAAAACCCCGACGCCTTGCGGGCCATTATGATGTTGATGAACGCCCGGGTGATCGCTGTCCTTCAAGCGCTGGTTCGCAGCATTCCGGCTTTCCGCTTCCGTCCAGAAAAACTGTTCGACATTGAGCAAGAACGTATAGTTCTCATCCTTCGTATCCACGGGGATCTCTCCGAGACTTTCCCCTATGAACTGCCGATCGCTGATGTCGAAGTTCATGATGTCCTTGGTCGAGTATGCCGCGATCGCCGTATACTTTCCCGGCAAGCCGCCGAAGCGCGAAGAATAGGTGTACTGCGCGGCGTAGGTATTCTCGTCGTCCAACAAGGAATCGAAATCATCGTCGGCAGCCGTGCCGGTCGCCTTGCTGAAAATGCCCGTCAGCGCATGCTCTTGACCCAGTGACCACGTGAGCCAGGCAGCATAGCCGGTGTAGGGGACGAAGGATCCGACGATTGGGTTGTTGATCAAGCCCGCGTACTGGAACTGCGTCCTTTCGTTATTCGCGAAGGTGTTCGTATCGGCGAATGCCGCGAGATTCTGCTTCCCAACCGCCGTCAGGAAGTTTCCCGGCAGAGGCCCGCCCGGAAAAGCCAGCAACAGGTAGGCCTCGGACAACGTCGTATTTGACTGGCTTGGATCGGGGTGTGTCGCGTCCGTATTCGCGGCTGCGAGCGACCCTACGTCCTTGTTCAGGCTCTCGGTGGCTTTCCAGGAGCTCTCACCGTGCAGAAACACCACGCCGCCTGGCCAGAGGCCTGCGGCACCGGAGTCGAACCAAAGCCAGTAGTCAGCCGATCCGTTGACCCTTGGTTCGTCGGTCGTATCGACACCTCCGGAGAGATTTCCGCTAAGGAACTGCGTGACACTGGCGTTTGCATACACCCCGTAGTCGGCTAGCGCGTCCCGGACCCCGCCAAGTTCGCCGAGGAGGTAGGACCGCTCGGTCAACCCACCGCCCACGGTGTTGCCATCGCCATAGAATTTGGGATAGCGCATCGCCGTGTGCAGGACTCCCGGTTCGTCCTTGGAAAGCGATAGCATGTCTGAGCTATTCGCGGACGCGCCATCCTGAGCATGCCCGGAATCGGGGCCTCCATAAGAAACCAAAACCGCAAATATAAAGACGCTTGCCAACAGGGATTCACGTTTCAACACGCTCAAAGCACGTCTCCATCGGGCGCGTGAAGCATAGTTTTCATCTCACACCGCGATTGACGGCGGATCTCGCCAGCTCTTCAGCTTTGCCCGGACGCTCTCCCGGGCAGAAGCTGGCGAGCTGGCGAAGCGCTAGATCATCTCGTCAATTGCGCCGATCCGCGTAGCCCGCGGGAAGCTGGTCAGGAGGGCAAGTGATGATGTCGTCTCGCCCCGGCCCGACATCTTCCAGATACGTGATCTGGGCAAAGGCATTTTCCGCGATGTGCATCGGCCAGGTCGGACCTTTCTCGCGAAGCTTAAGCATCTCTTCGTCATGCTCATCTTCGTGGCAGATCGTTGGGCCCGGATTGTCGATGATCCACTGCGGCATCAAAAAATACGAATGCAACCAACGGTCATTTATGTTCACAACCATTGTCACGACGTTCCCCACCGGCTCGACCCAATTGACCCGGATGAGGTCATGTCCAATATTGGTCAAGTGATATTTGCGATTTGTCACCCAGCGCCTGGCTACCTGTCCACTAAAAATCCTGTAATGACCTTGGTTTCACTTTTGAAATAGCACCCGTATTGCCAGCCATTCTCGTAAGTATAAATAATGTGCTTGCCAAGGATAATGGAAAAATCCTGCTCGGGATACTGCATGGCTCCCTCCTTGTGTTTTTTGAGCTTTGAGAGTGTCAAAATACCGTAACAAAACCGCAAACGCTCTTCCGTCTGGTAAAAGACGAAGGAACAGCATGAAAATCGGAAAGTTAGATAACTCGTTCCCGACACCAGCTATACTATAATTTAGCATGTAACGAACGTCACACATGTGTAGTGGGCAATTCAAAACAATCTGCGGAACAAGATACTTGAGCCACTCACTTGCGGCGCGCTGCGCCACCACCGACCGGATCAGCGGCATTCCACTTTGCCGATTCACGATCACGTTTCCCTAACAGCACACCGGCTACACCGAACGGCACCGCGCGCGGGCTGATTTTGGAGACGACTAGAGACCTAAAGGCGGGCTATACAAGGCGCTGTGAACCGGAAAGGATCGCGCTGAACTTTTCCTGAAGCCAAGTTGCGAGATGGAAAGAGACCGACAACAACCCACCATTCAATCGCCCGCGAATGCCCTCCAGGTGATGGCTGAGCCGCTAACTCGCGGTGAGTGGAGATGA
>JARFQY010000254.1 GCA_029287535.1 Filomicrobium sp. | reverse complement strand
GGCGCTCATCGGAGCGCTGTTCGCATGGCCCGGTTCGGGCGATGAGAGCCAAGCAAGCTGAGTGCGCCAAGAGCCTCATTTGCATGCGCCAAACTCGAACCCGGCGGCAGCTCTCCCCCGCCAGCTAGGGCGCGCGCCCCTTCAGACAAGCGGATTCACGCCGATTCCGTACGCTGCGCAAATCGCGGCTGTGTATCGAAGCTCGCAGCAGTCATCTGCCTCCTTAATGTTGACCGCGACTCGCTTTAGAACATGGTGGGTTTCAGCGGTGGGCAGCGAGCCCCGGAACATGACGGCTCAGGTCGCCGTGCTGTTATTTAGTGCACATGTACTCGACTGCCTTTGAGGCGAAGATTGACGGTCAACATCGAGGCATCCCGTGGAGCATGAGGACTTCCCAAAGCCCCGCAAACGCTGGCTTTTTTGGCGCAAGCGCGACCAGGAATTTCAGTGGCGGCATTACGTTAGAACGACGATCCTCGTGAAGCGCAAGAAGCGCCGCGAGCAGATCGACGAGGCCAAACAGGCCGCGCTCGACGGTCTGGCCGAAGCCGGCCGGGCTGGGAAGGCGGCCGGGATATCGGGTGTCGAAGCCGCCAAACGCGGGATGCACGCGGCCGGCCAAGAAGCCAAGCAGGCCGGAGCCAAGCTCGGAGAAAAACTCGCCGCCGGGGCCCAGGTCGCCGGTGGCGCCGCGCGAATCGGCGCCGCAAGGGCCGGTACCTGGCTTTATGCCTTCGGCCGTGACGCGGGCGGCCGACTCCTCCAGGTCTCAGGCGACGGCCTCGAAAGGCTTGCCGGCGGTCTTGGCGGCTTGGGCAAGTCGATGTCGCCCAGAGTTGGCCTGCCGCTGACGGTTGCCGGTGTCGCCGCGGCGATCGGCGCAATCACGCGCCTTTCACAAGGCAGCATCGATGGTATCGCCCTTAGCGCCGCTCTCATTGCGTTTGCACTGCTCGGCCTTGCCGCTTTGCCAGTGATCGCCGGACGGGCCTCTCTGGACGCACCTTTCAATACGCGGCGGTACGATCCCGATGCGCCAAAAGACAATGGCGGGACGGGTGCGGCGGGAGTGTTTGCCGCCAAGGCCATGGCCGCCGTTCTCGTCGTTGGGATTGTCGCCCTCGCTGGCTCGTTCCTGCTGCCGTTCGTTGGCCAGCTCCCCGCCAGCCTCGCGCAAAGTACGATGCACGAGGTGGTCAAGGGGCAAGCGAAGTCTCTTACTGGAGATTCCATGTTGATTGGCGAGAACAGGATCGTGCTCGCGGGTATCGAGTCACCAGAACTACGCCAGTCGTGCCGGACAAAGCGCGGCCGCAGATGGCAATGCGGGCGTTCCGCGCTGACCGCGCTGCGGCGCATTACCGGCTACGAAACGGTTGAATGCACGGTCACCGGGACGGACGATGCCGGCCGTAAGATCGCCGATTGCATGATTGGTGAAAAAAATCTTGCCGCCGAACTCGTCAAGGGCGGTCACGTCTTCGCGGAGGCCGGGCTGTTCAGTGGCTATGGTGAGGAAGAAGACGAAGCGCGGGAGGCCGCCCGGGGTATCTGGCAGGGAGAGGCTCAACCCCCCGAAGAATTCAGGGCGGAACGTTGGGAGTCGGCCAAGCTGCGGGCGCCTTCTGGATGCCCCATCAAAGGTAAGGACCGGGCGCGGTCCCGCGACAAGGTCTACATCCTGCCGTGGTCCTCGAGCTACGAAAACTATCGTATTTCGCAAAGGAGAGGCGACCGGTGGTTTTGCAGCGAAGACGAGGCCCTCGCCGAAGGTTGGCAGCCGTTGGAAAGCTGATGCCGCATTCGGATGCGTTTGACTTCAAGCCAGCCGCACGCGTTCTACTTCCAGCGTAGCTTCATTCGCGAAACGTAGATGCTATTGGCGTTCGCGGGAGGCTTGGCGGCACGGTGAAGATTGGAGTATCCGATGTCCGCGCGCACGCCGCCAATTGCGAACCCATTGGACTTGCGCAATTTGGACTGCTGGTTGTCAACGACCTTCTGGCCATCGATAAACAAGCGCGCCTGTCCGTTCCTCTTGCCATCCTTATTCAGCACGAGTTCCTGCTCGATTGAGACCCAGCGCCCCCTCGGCAGGTCGAAGCGCTCTATGCCCACGGCCCGGAGCTTGATTTCTCCGTCGACTTTGCTTTGCATCGTCAAACCGCCGCGACCGTCATCCTGCCACTCCACGCGCTGCATCACCGAACCGTCAACATCTGATGACACGCCTTGCCGCGAACGCTCGCCGGTGTAGAGGCCAGGTAGAAACCCGCCTGCGCCGAATTCGAACTTCTTTGGCAGGTAAACGGAGTAGCTGAGGCAGGCCGACGTTGCGCCTTCGAGTTCACGCGGCGACCAGCGGAAGCGAATGCCGCTGGCCTCGCCGTCACTGGTCCTGAGAACAACTTTCAATGCGCGCCCACTGTCGACGCCACGCACCTTCACGACCTTGGCATTCCTGTAAACGCCGCGTTGGCTGGTGCCGATGTGTCCAACCAGCTGAACGACCGACATCGGGCCGGCCCCGTTATCGAGCGTGAATTCTGTCGGTGAATGATAGCGCTGCGAGCACGGCTCGACGGCGGCGGACACAAGACCGTCACGGACCATGTAAACGACCAGCCCCGCGAACATGAACGCAAAGGCGCCGTTAAAGACCATTTCCTGACGGGTGAATTTCATCGCGCGCGAACCAGGTTAAGATGACATCAGACCCAAAGATAGCCGAAGAAGATTTCTCTCCATTCCTCAAACTTCTCGGAATTGGAGGAATTCACGCAGCACTTTGTTTACGATTGGGGCAGTGCCCGTCTGGCTGCCCACTCATCTCAACAGCCTCAGGGCCGGTCAAAGACCTTGCCGGGGTTGAGGATTCCCATGGGATCAAGCGCACTCTTTATTGACGCCATGGTGCTGACGGCCTCACCGCGCTCGATTTGCAGCAGCCTCTTCTTGCCTTGGCCGATTCCATGTTCGCCGGTGCAGGTGCCTTCCATTGCAATCGCACGCGTGGCCAGGCGCTCGGCGAAGGCAAGAACTTTTGCAAGCTCCTCGGCATCGCCTGGCCTGTGCAGTGCCAGGGCGTGGAAGTTGCCATCGCCAACGTGTCCTACGATTGGCGCCGTCAAGCCGCTTGCGGCGATGTCGATTTCGGTTTCGGCAATACACTCGGCCAGTCGGGAGACCGGAACGCAAACGTCCGTAACCAACACCGTGCGGCCAGGCCACGCCTCACGAACAGTCCACAATGCATCGTGCCGGGCCTTCCACAAGCGTTTACGTTCAGCCTCATCGACGGCACTGGAGAAACTGGTCGCGCCTTCAGAGCGTGCAATTTCTTCGAAGGTGGCAACTTGTTCGCGGGCCGCCGCAGGAGTTCCGTGAAACTCTAGAAACAGCGTCGGGAGCGGATCGAGGGTTAGTCCCGCGTGCTTGTTCACGGCGCCGATCACCAGCGGATCGAGGAGTTCGATGCGGGCCAGGCCCAAGCCCATCGCGATCGCAGCCATGGTTGTATCGCAAGCACTCGCCAGCGTGGGAAAGCCCGCTACCGCGGCGATTATGCATTCAGGCACCCCATGCAGGCGTAGCGTAACCTCGGTGATGATGCCCAGCGTACCCTCGGAGCCAACGAGAAGATGGGTCAGGTCATAACCAGCGGCCGACTTGCGCGCCCGCCCGCCGGTCTCGATGACCCGGCCATCGGCCAGTACCGCTTTCAGCGAAATGACATTTTCGCGCATCGTGCCGTAGCGAACGGTGGTCGTGCCAGAGGCCCGCGTCGAAGCCATACCGCCGATGGTGGCCTCCTCGGTCCCTGGATCAACAGGAAAAAACAGTCCTGTGTCGCGCAAATAGGTGTTCAGCCGGCCACGCGGCAAACCGGCCTCGACGGTGCAATCGAGGTCTTCGGCATTCAGGCGCAGGACATTGTCCATACGCGATAAATCGAGACAAATCCCGCCTCGCGGCGCATTGACATGTCCTTCCAGGGAGGTTCCGGCCCCAAAAGGAATGATCGGCACGCCAAAACGTGCCGCAACTCCAACAACTTCAGTCACCTCCTGCGTCGACCCGGCCAAAACAACGGCGTCGGGCGGTTCACCCTCAATCCAGGTCAGGGTATTGGCATGTTGCCGCCGGACGTCCTCATTGGTGACGAGGCGCTCGCCAAAGCGTTGCTTTAGAAGGGAAATTGCTGTCGACAGGCCTTCTGGGACTGAATTGCCTGCACTCATGGGGTCGGACGGCATTGTTTGTCTTCCAAGCGGTGCTGGTTTGTGGGGATGCCCGCGCTAACAACGGTTGATCATATCAACAAACGGCTGCATTACGGGCACACTGCGTGCGTCGTTATCTCACCGCCCAAGAATGGCCCAAAATGGCCCCGCTTCTTGTCGCAGCAAGCCCGCATATATGCGGTGCGCTGACCTTTCCAGCTTCTTAATAGACAATGGATTCCGCCTATGTTCCATCGGCTTCTTCTGGTTTCACTCGCCGCCGCCTTCATGGCCTCGGGTTGGGTCACAAAAGTCGAGGCCGCCCGCTGGGTCCGTATCACGCAGCATAAGGTCGATTTGAAAGCGCAAGAAGAACTGATCGATCTGCGCAAGGCGAGAGGTTCGTTCATTGGCTTTCGATTCCGCGCGCGCCGTGGCGCGATCGCCATCGACAGCTATGTTCTGGATTTCCACGATAAGTCGAAGCACGAAGGCGATGCGCCATTCCGCCTGAGGTCCGGAGAACGGACGCGCATTATAGCTCGCGACAACGGTGAGCAGTTTCCCGAGACACTAACGGTCAGATACAAAGCAGACTCCAAGACCGGGCGCTATGCGCGGCTCGAGGTGTGGGGCCTGCAAAGCCGCCGGGGACGCAGAGCGCGGCGGCCGAAGGAGCCCGTGATCGTCGCGGTGCCACCGCCGCCGGGCCGCGTGGTGCAGACCGACTCCGAACCCGCCTCCAACGAAACGGTGTTGATCGCCGGTCAGGAACTTGGGCGCGAGGTCAAAACCGGAACCATCGATGTCGATCAGAAGCTTGGGAAGTTCAAACGCGTCCGGATTGCCGTCCGGGAGGGCGATCTTCAGCTAGAAAACCTCACCGTAAATTTCGATGACGGCTCCAAAGAGGACTTTACCGCGGAGAAACCTTTGGAAGCGAACTCCAGCACGCCGTGGTTCGAAATTGACTCTTCCAAGTTCATCAAGAACGTGAGCTTGAACCTGCGTGAGCCAACCAACCTGTCCTCGCCAACCCGTATCGAACTTCACGGAAGGCATGCGGATGGATGGCTGGCCTCCGATGGGGAGGGCAAGAGTTTCAACGACGGTTGGGTCCTGCTGGGTGCGCAATCCGCCGGCTTCGTGGGCTTCGACAATGATGTGATACCCCTTGCGGACCATGGTGACGGGTTCGCGAAGATCAGGGTCAACGTGCGCGGCCGAGCGATTACGCTCAACCAGTTGCGTGTCGTCTACGCCAACGGCGAAGAGGACATTGTACCGGTCCGTAGCCGAATTGACGCGGGCGATGCCTACGGTCCGATCTCGTTGCGAGGCGCGCCTCGCCAAATCCGCGAAATCCGCGCCCGCTACCGTTCCCGGGTGATTGACAAGGTGATCGATACCAAGGGTCCCGCCCTCGTCCAGGTTTGGGCGAAACGCTAGGCAGATGGCCAGTCAAAACGCAAAGAGTGCAGTCGACGAAATTCGCAATGCAACCACTGAGCTCGTGACCGTCCGGGACTGGCTCAGATACGCGGTCTCGCGGTTTTCTGCTGCCGGGCTCGTTTATGGGCATGGAACAACAAACGCGTTTGACGAGGCCGCCTACCTTCTCCTCGCTTCGCTCAATCTGCCGATCGATACTATCGACCCGTGGCTTGATGCGCGCCTCACGCCGAGCGAGCGTGAAACAATCGCTGACATCATCGCGCGGCGAATCGAAACGCGTGTGCCGGCGTCCTACCTGACCGGCGAAGCTTGGATCGGGCCTTATCGCTTCATCGTCGACGAACGCGTCATCGTGCCCCGCTCGTTCATCGGCGAACTTATTGTCGGCGGCCTTGACGGGCTGCTGGAGACGGCGCAACCGACGAAGCGTGTGCTTGATCTTTGTACGGGCTCGGGGTGCCTTGCGATTTTGCTCGCGGATTGCTTCGCGGAAGCGCAAATCGTGGCTGCTGATGTTTCGGACGACGCTTTGGACGTGGCGAGAATCAACATAGCTGCCTACGAATTGGAGGATCGCGTGCTGCCGGTCAAATCCGACCTGTTTTCAGCGCTTGCCGGAGAACGCTTCGACCTTATCGTTTCCAATCCGCCCTATGTCAGCGCCGCAGCGGTCGCGCACTTCCCACCGGAGTATGCCGCGGAGCCCGTTCTGGCTCACGCTGGTGGGGAGGATGGGTTGTCTCTTGTGCGCCGGATTCTCGACGAGGCAGGTGACCACCTCAATGCGGGTGGAAGCCTTGTTGTCGAGATCGGCCAAGGGAGGGATAAACTCGAAGAGTCTTATCCTGACGCTCGGTTCCAATGGCTTGATACGGAGCTCAGCGAGGGTGAGGTGTTCGCGCTGTCAAAAGAACAGCTTCCCGTCTAATACTGTGTGAGCCCTCACGGCCGCGGCATCGCCGGCCTTTCAACTGCAAGGACGCCGCTGAAGAATTGATTCAATCCTGGTTGAGAAGACTTTACGCGGCTGTTTTCGAAAGCCGCTCGCGACGCGCGACGACACCAGAGGACTCTGCGCCGCAAGCCGCCTCTTTGCCGGCACCCAACTCGACGGACAACATGCCGCCGGATGTTGAAGCGCATTCCTCCGTGACGAGTGAACCCGCGACACCGGATGAAGATCAACCAAACCAAACGGTCGTTGAGCCGGCACCGCAAGACTTCGCTATACTGCCTGGCGCCTCACAGGAGTCTCCTCTGCAGAGCGCCAACGGTCATCGCGAAACGCACGAAGATACTGAGCCCGAAAACTCCACCCGGCCCTCCGCAACCGACGAAAGCGCCATGCCGCAAGAGCCTCATGCAGCCTCATCAAGACTCGCGTCGGGGCGGCGCCGATACCGGCGCTCTTATCAGCTGCAGCTCAATCTCGCGCAGCGGCCGCTGTTTTGCTGCTGCTGCATTGGTCTCGGCGTTGAGGATGCACGCCGGCTCAGGCGCGTCCTGGCGCTCACCCGTGCGGTTGTGCGGCAATGGCGCTAGCAATCGGCGAACTGCATTCCCGTTTACTTTAGCCGAACGCGCCAAAGTGATGCGTGATCCCGGTGCCGATTTCGCGGACCTGCTCGTAGGTCTCCTGCATGGGGGCCAGGAGCTCACGTTCGAGGCGTGCGTATTCGTCAACGCCATGCGGCCGGTAGGTCGCCTTTTCCTCGTAGTCCTCACCGCTGATGGTGCCGGCCGACCGGTACGGGAAGACCTGACGCATGAAGTCCACGACCTCGGGAATGTCGAGGCTGAGCGCCAGTCCCAGAACCCGTTCGTACGACATGTCGTTGCGCGGCGCGAAACGCGGCAGGCGGGCGGCAAGGATGAAAATGTGCATGATGAGCGCCAGGCGGATGGTCTGCAGGAGATCAAGCTCCAGGCGCATGTCGTCCGGCACTTTGCCTGCCTCAATGCCTATTCCTTCGAGGATCCCGTGCAAGTCGATGGCGTCTATGCGCATGTGGTGGGCGAGCCGGTTGATTTCGCTGGCGCGCATGTCCGTTAGCAGGGCTCGCGATAGTTGCCGGAATGCCGGTTCCAACTGCGCTTCACGGCCCCACGATGCCCTTGATGCCCAAAAGCCCGCATCAAAGATGTAGGCGTTGGCGCCCATGGCGTTGAGACTGGAGAGCTGTTTGCCGCGGGCGACCATTTCCAGAATGTCGGTGAGACGTGGCGACTCTTTAGCCAGCGCAACGAAACGTTCGCGATCATACCCGGTGGCGTAGCCCAGTCCGGCGATGACGTTAGCGATGTACCCGAATTGTTGCAGGATGGCGTTGTTCGGGATGGCCCGCATGCGCGAGGGATCGCCGCGATCGACGGCTTGGGCGACATCCGACTGGCGCTTGACGGCCCGTGACCCGGTCTTGAACAGTAGGTTGGGACCAAATGCGCCGAGCATGGCCCGATAACCGGGGTGGTTGAAGAGCTGCTGCTGGTAGTCCCGAAGCCGCAAGAAGAAATCCAAGAGCAGGTTTTCGTCCGCGTAGAAGGGGTCCTCGCGATCGTCGATGTAGAAGCTGTCCTTGATGACCGCCGCCAGCGTTTCCGTCGTCAAGGTTGTATCGGCGAAGAACATGAAACCGTCGCCACCCTGGAAACTGGTTTCGTGTTTCAGAGGCAGGCCGTGGCTCCTGAAACGGCGGCGGACTTCATGCGGCAGCACATAACCCAGACGTTTGCTGAGGTTGCCGGGATGCGCACCGCGGCCCATGGATTCGCCATGCGTGGAGAAGATCAGCGTCTCAACGTTGTCGAGTCCGGCAGCGGCGAGCGCCTGAACCATGGACAGGTGCAAGCGTTCAATCTCAAGCGTCGCCGCGACCTGACCGATAAACCGGCCGGCATCCGAAAAGCCCGTCTGGACCGCCAGCCTGCCGCGGCCTTGCACGTAGTCGCGGTACGTCTCCTCCTGGAGCAGGTCCTCCATGAGGCGGGCGCCGCGCTCAAGGCCATCGGGTGTCTCAAACAAGGGCGAAATGTCGACAATGTCGGCAACGTCGAACAGCCGCGCCAGATAGACGGCGATCATAATCGTGGCGGGAGATTCGCACTCGGCGATGAGGAAACGGATCGGCGTCTCGCGATCAACGTGCTTTTTGATCTGAGCGATCATGGCGAACTGCCGGATGGCCGTTGCCGTCTCGAGTTCGAGCGTGCCGAAGTTGACCGTTTCGGGGGCGGCGCGGACCCGCTGGATGTGCTCGGCGAGATTTTGAATCGCACGCTTCTCAGTGATGTTCTGAGTCCAGGGCTCGCGGATGAGGGCACGAAGGGCGTTGTCCAGCTGAGCGGAGTTGATGCGGACGTGGATATGGGAGGCGCCAAGCCCCGTGGCCTCAAGAAGACCGCGTAATGAGGCGAGGGAGCGTTTTGTTTGCGCCGAGCCAACCGCGCCGATCAAGTTATCGAGCAGCCCAACCAGGGGCTCCACCGAGGTTAGGTTGTAACTGTCGCTAGCAGAGATGACATTGGCCGCCTTGGCGAGACTGCCTTCGTCAGAGCTGGCGCTATCGATCACCTGGACTTGTTCCTGCACGGCGGCGATTGCCAGGTCGAGCTTGCCGGTGAGTTGGCGGCTGATGCGTTCGACGTCGGGCTCCTCGCCCAGGCGATGCTTGAGCAGGAGAAAACGCTGACGAATGTCACTGAGGGCCGAGAGCTTCTCCTGCAGGCGAAGCTTAAAGGAGGCAATCCAAGTGATGTCGGTGCGGCCATCCAGATCATACCCGACCCAGGAGGCGATCGTGGCCAGCTTTGGCTTGGCCTCAAAGGCCTGGTCGCCAAAGTTGTCATGAGCGACGCGGTAGAACCTGTTGAGCAGACCCTCGAGGGCATTCCGCAGGTTGGAGATTGATGACTGTGCCCGGCGGTGCTCATAGGCAAGGTCGATGGGGAAATCGGGGCGATGCGGTGGACGGACGCGATCACCGTCGAGTTCGCTGCCGCTGGCGGCGATCTCCACCATTTGAGCAGCGAGAGCCTCCGAGATTCCGAAGGTTGGATGCGCCGTGAGTACGATCCCGGCCTTGGCGCGAGCCCAAGCGGATTTGAAAGACTCAAAGTCCGGCGTCCCGTCTTGACCGGCGATCGTGCTGGTCACGAGTTCGGAAAAACCATCGCCGTTCTCGCTGGCTCCATTTTCGAGCCCAACGCGCTTGCGCAGTCTCTTGGCACGGTTGCAAAGCGCACTGTCCATAAGGCGCCCGGAGAGTTCCCGAAGATCCGCGAGCGTGATGTCCCCGGACTCGAGCCGACGAGACAACTTGAAAGCCACCGAGACAATAGGGTTTAGCCAGGGCGCATCTGGCAGATTGGTACGAAGTTCGCGCAGTTCATCGCGCAGCTTGACCTCATCAAGCGGCTCTCCCGTCGTTGCAGACGTCTCGTTCGTGATCACCGCTTTCGAGCCTCTCAAGCTATCTTCATGGAGTCCGGTTGCGCCCTGGTCTGTCGTGTTTGGTGCTCGGCTGTTAGGCGGCCAGCTTGGAGACGACTCCTGCAACGGTCGATCCCATTTCGGAGGGCGTGGGCGAGATGGTCACGCCGGCAGCCTGTAGGATCTCGACCTTTTCAGCCGCCGATTCGCCAAAGCTGGTGACGATGGCTCCCGCGTGGCCCATGCGGCGCCCCTTGGGAGCGGACAGACCGGCGATGTAAGCCACGACGGGCTTTGACATATGGTCGCGCGCGAATTCCGCCCCCTCGGCTTCCTGCGGCCCGCCGATTTCACCGATCATCAACACCGCGTCGGTGTCCGGGTCCTTCTCGAACTCCTCGAGAATGTCACGGAACGATGCGCCGTTGATGGGATCGCCGCCAATGCCGACGCTGGTCGAGATACCAAGACCAAGGGCCTTCAACTGTTCGGCGGCTTCGTAACCCAGCGTGCCGGAGCGCCCGATAACGCCAATGCGGCCACGTTCGTAAATGTGCCCCGGCATGATGCCGAGCATGGCACGGCCCGGTGAAATCGTACCGGCGCAATTGGGGCCGGCCAGGCGCATGCGCTGGTCCTTTTTATAGCGGCGCATATAGCGCTTAACGCGGATCATGTCCTGGGCCGGGATGCCGTCGGTAATGCAGGTGCAGTACTTGATGCCCGCATCGGCGGCTTCCATGATGGCATCGGCGGCAAACGGCGGCGGCACGAATACGATCGATGCCTCGGCACCGGTCTCGGCCACGGCACCCTTGACCGTGTTGAAGACCGGTCGACCGAGGTGCTCGGTGCCACCTTTGCCGGGTGTCACGCCACCGACGACGTTGGTGCCATAGTCAATCATCTCCTGGGCGTGAAAGGTACCAATGCGGCCGGTGAAGCCCTGGATCAGAATCTTGGTGTTCTCGTTGATGAAAATCGCCATGTCGTTAGACCTCCCTTAGGCGGCTTCAGCCGCTGATTGCTTGGCCGCCGCAACGGCTTTTTCGGCGGCGTCGCGGAGGCTTTCCGCCGTCTGCAGCGTGAGGCCGCTTTCATCAATGATCTTGCGCCCTTCCTCAACGTTCGTGCCGGCGAGACGGACCACGACGGGGACCTTGATGTCGAGCTCCTTCACAGCGAGCACAACGCCCTTGGCGACCCAATCGCAGCGGTTAATGCCCGCGAAAACGTTGACAAGAACGGCCTTGATGTTGGCGTCCCGCAACACCGCACGGAACGATTTCTGGACCCGCTCAGGGCTAGCGCCACCACCGATGTCCAGGAAGTTTGCCGGCTCCCCGCCGGCGTACTTGATCATGTCGAGCGTCGCCATTGCCAGGCCGGCGCCATTGACGATGCAGCCGATATCACCTTCAAGGCCGACATAGGAAAGACCGCGATCGGAGGCGTAGGTCTCGCGCGTGTCTTCTTGCGACTTGTCGCGCAACTCCGAAATTTGCGGGCGTCGGAACAGTGCGTTGTCGTCAAACGACATCTTGGCGTCGAGGGCAACGACCGCGCCTTCCTTGGTGATGACGAGCGGATTGACCTCAACCATCGTGGCGTCGAGGTCGCGGAAGGCTCTGTAACAACCAAGGATCGTACGCTCGAATTTGTTGACCAGCTCAGGCTCGATACCAAGGCCGAAGGCGATTTCGCGTGCCTGGAAGCCCTGCATGCCGACGGCCGGGTCAACGACCACTTCGAGCAGTGAATTCGGGTCCTGCTCGGTTATCTCTTCAATGTCCATGCCGCCGGCGGCGGAGGCGCACACGACGATACGCTCTTTGGCACGATCCATGACCAAGGAGAGATAGAACTCCTTGTCGATGTTCGTGCCCTCCTCGATATAGAGACGGGAGACCAGCTTTCCTTGCGGGCCAGTCTGCGTGGTCACCAGCTTCTTACCGAGGAGGGCATCGGCAGCCCCCCAGATTTCTTCATCTGAACGGCAAATCTTCACACCGCCTGCCTTACCGCGTGCACCGGCATGGATTTGGGCTTTTACGACCCAGACCGAACCGCCGATTTCATTGGCGCGATAAGTGGCCTGTTCTGGCGAATAGGCAAGGCCGCCGCGGGGGATAGGCACTCCGAACTTCGCTAGAAGTTCTTTGGCTTGATACTCATGGATATCCATTCCGTCCTCCCTTATTGATTACACGGCAGCCCTCGCTCGCCGCTTGTTATGTCAGCCGTTGCGGGTCGATGCCGCAGCCTGGATGGCTTCGTTGGTCGCAATCACGTTGCGGGCCATACGCTCTGATGCTGCGTCGATCATCTTGCCGTCCAGCGATGCTGCGCCCTTGCCCTGCTCCTCGGCCTCCTTCAGGGCAGTGACCATGCGCTCGGCCTTCTCGACTTCCTTGTCGGTCGGCGAAAACACTTCGTTGGCCATGGCGATTTGCGAAGGATGGATGGCCCATTTGCCCTCGTATCCGAGTGCGGCTGCACGGCGGGCGGACAGCATGTAGCCCTCCGGATCATCGATGCCGCCGAACGGACCATCGATCGCGCGCAGGCCATAGGAACGGCATGCGACAAGCATGCGTGTCAGAGAGGCATGCCACTGATCGCCAGGGTAATCGGGGTTGAGGCCGCCAATCACAACGGTGCGCGAGCGCAGGCTCGCGGCATAGTCGGCGACGCCAAAGTGAAGTGCTTCAATGCGGTTTGGATACTTGGCGATATCCTCGACATTGGCCATGCCGATGGCGGTTTCGATCAAGGCTTCAAGGCCGATCCCGCCAGGCTCGAGGCCCTTGGCTTGTTCGATCTGGCTCAACATGGCGTCGACCATATAGAGGTCCGCTGGAACACCGACCTTGGGAACGAGGATCGTGTCGATATGCGGACCGACTTGCTCAATCAGCTCGACGACATCGCGATACATGTAATGCGTGTCGAGGCCATTAATGCGGATTGACACGGTCTTGCCGGCGCTTCTCCAGTCCATTTCCTTGAGCGCCGCGATGATGTTGGCCCGGGCATTGATCTTTTCGGGCGGAGCGACCGCATCCTCCAGATCGAGGAAGATATAATCGGCTTCGCTATTGCGAGCCTTTTCGAACATGTTGGGATTGGAGCCCGGCACGGCGAGTTCGCTGCGGTGCAGGCGGGCTTTGCGAAGGTTGTATAGTGTATGGCTCATCAACGTTTTCCTTTGTCGGGCATGCCATCATGGTCGTGGCTGAGCCCTCTTGGGCGTTCGGTTGGTCGGGCTGGTTTCTGCCCTGCGCGATCAGATTGGCACGCCGCAGTGCGTGCTGTTTTGATCGCGCGTGGGCACGGTCCCGGGATGCGCAGCGGAAGTCCGCTGCGTTAGTCTGCATAACAGTTGTGGCTTCGGCGGCGCTAGCTCGTCTTCAGGCTGCCTTCAGGCCGGCGTCCTCGCGCGAAGAAGCGGATTTGGTTGCCGTATCCGAGAAGTGCTGAGCCGCCGCACCTGTGCCAGAGCCAAGTTCGATGTTCACGCCGCAGTCCTTCAGTGCCATTTCGACGCCAAAGAGCGCGCCGCCGATCATCACCTCATCAAGGGCCCCAAGGTGACCAATACGGAAGACCTTGCCAGCAACCTTCGTGAGGCCGACACCAAGCGAAACATTGTAGCGGTAGTACGCGGTCTTAACGACCTCTGCGCTATCGATGCCTTCAGGCACATAGATTGCGCTGACGGTATCGGAATGCCACTTCGGTTCCGTGGCGCAGAGTTTCAGGCCCCAGGCGTCAACAGCCTTGCGGACACCCCTGGCCATCCGGGCATGGCGTGCAAATACGTTCTCCAATCCCTCTTCGGCGATCATGTCGAGCGAGGTGCGCAGCCCTCTGATGAGCTGTGTGGCCGGCGTGTAGGGGAAGAAGCCGAGGTCATTGGTTTTGATCATGTCCTCGAAGGAGAAGAAACAGCGGTTCATGCGCGGCTGTTGGGCCTTATTGGCCTGGAGGGCCTTTTCGCTGACGGCGAGGATGCCAAGGCCGGTCGGCAACATGAACCCTTTTTGCGAACCCGACACGCAGCAGTCGACGCCCCATTCGCCCATGCGCATGTCGAGGGAAGCAACCGAGGAAACGCCGTCGACCATGAGAAGCGCTGGGTGATTTGCACCGTCCATCACCTTGCGGACGCCAGCAATATCGCTGGTGACGCCGGTCGCCGTCTCGTTGTGCGTGGCGAACACCGCTTTGATTTCGTGTGCATTGTCCTTGGAAAGGATATCCGCATACTTTTCGAGTGGTACACCTGTGCCCCACTCTTCATCACAGACGATGACTTCGAGCCCCATGCGTTCGGCCATGTCGACCCAGAGGTGGGAGAACTGCCCGAAGCGGCTCATCAGAACCTTGTCGCCCACGGCGAGGGTATTTTCGATCGCCGACTCCCAGGCTCCAGTGCCGGAGGAAGGGAATATGAACACGCGCCCATCCTTCATTTTGAAGACCTTTTTCAGGTCTTCAAATATCGGCAACGTGAACTTCGGAAATTCTGGGCTGCGCATGTCCTCCATTGGCAAATTCATAGCCATGCGGACCGGCTCTGGTATGTTCGTTGGACCAGGGATGAAGAGGTGCGGCTGTACGAGCATTAGGCGAGTCCCTCCCAGTGCGTTATTTGATTTTTGCGAAGTTTTTGAACGGCCGGCGCCGGGGTTAGCTTCGGCTGTCGTCCCTATTTTTATGGCCTTTGGTCGCACACCCCACAACACCCGCGCGGATAGGAATTGCCACCTGTTTGGATAGGCGGCAGGCAATCA
>JARFQY010000239.1 GCA_029287535.1 Filomicrobium sp. | reverse complement strand
GCCCTACACCACCGAGGACCTGAGTGTGGCCGAACGCCTAGCTGCAGTCGGCTGTGAGGTTCTCATGCCTTGGGGGTCACCCATCGGCTCCGCGCGAGGGCTCGCCAACAAGACAGCGCTTCAGACCCTGCGCGCCTATTTCCCCGAGACCCCCCTCATCGTTGACGCGGGCCTTGGGGCACCATCTCATGCTGCCGAAGTCATGGAGATGGGCTACGACGCGGTTCTCTTGAACACCGCCATCGCGAAGGCCGACAACCCGGTCACCATGGCGCGTGGATTCGCCCGTGCTGTCGAAGGCGGAAGGCTCGCCTTTGAGGCCGGCATTGTGGAGCCGCGCGACATGGCAACACCCTCGACCCCCGTGGTCGGCACGCCGTTCTTCAAAATCGACAGCGCGTCTTGACCGGTAGCGTGAGACAGCTCGACCCATTCTATCCAATCTTACCCGACACGGACTGGCTGAAGAGGCTTCTTCCGGCCGGTTTGAAGCTGGTACAGCTGCGCATCAAAGACGCGCCGGCTGACGTCATCAGGCGTCAGATCGAAGATGCTATCCGGCTGTGCAAACAGGCGGATTGCCAGCTTGTGGTCAACGACTACTGGCAGCTGGCAATCGATGCCGGGGCCGACTTTGTGCATCTTGGTCAGGAGGATCTCGCGAACGCAGACATCAGGGCTATCCGGCGTGCCAGGATAAAGCTCGGCATCAGCACGCATAGCGACGAGGAGCTGGACATCGCTCTCTCCGCCAACCCCGACTATGTGGCGCTTGGACCTATCTACCCGACTCTGCTGAAGAAAATGCCCTGGGCACCGCAGGGCCTTGAGCGCGTTGCCACTTGGAAAGCCAAAGTGCCGTGTCCCCTCGTGGCGATTGGGGGGATCACGCCCGATCGCGCACGCTTGGTCCTGGAGGCCGGCGCCGACAGCTTGGCAGTCATCACGGACATCTTGACGCATGAAGCCCCCGAGCGGCGCGCAGAGGCCTGGATGAAGCTCACGGGGCCGGGACGACGGCGGCGAGCGTCGCTCACATAAGGATAGCCGACCGGTTAGACTTGACCTTTGCATGGTCCGCCGGAACACTTGTCTTCGAACCTTCATACCTGCGGAGGATCGATGAGTTATCGGCTTGATCCAGCCTTGCCCATCAGTGAGGCGTTGCGTTTTGTTGCTCTCGCCGAGTTAGACATAGCTCATACGTCGCTGGCGGCGCCGCCGGACCGGCACAAAGGCGTTCATAGTGCACGCAAGTGTTTCAAGCGCTTACGGTCGCTTCTCGGCCTGGCCCGACCAGGCATGCCGGAACCTCTGTATGCGAACCTCAACAAGCGCGTTGCCAAAATTGGCAAAGGGCTTGCGGCGGCCAGGGACGCGCACGCCCTATTCGATGCTCTGAATACGCTAGAGCGCAAGACCGAACCAGGGCTGGGCGATGCTCCTATCGAGGCGATGCGAGACTGGCTACAGGAGCGGCGTGAAGCCGCTGCGCGGAATCTGGAACGAAGTTCGGCATCGCAATCACTGGAGATGCTCTTGGAGCTTCGGCCGCGATTTGCAAGCCTCGTGGTCTATCCCGACGATTTCACGCCGTTATCGAAGGGACTGCAGCTCAACTACTACCGTGCCCGGGAGCAGTTCAAGTCGGCCTCCCGTAAAAAGGATCCAGCGCTTCTTCACGATTGGCGCAAGAGCGTCCAGAGACACTGGCGCCATATGCAATTGCTCACGGCCTGCTGGCCATCCGAACTCGGAGCGCGCGCCGAGGCAGCTCGCGGCCTGTCCCAGACGCTTGGCGACGACCACGACATCGCCAATCTGATGCATCTCGCGACTGCGCCGGCCATGACGTTTGGCACACCCGAGGATGTCTCCGCATTTCTGAAAAGGTGCAAGATCCGGCTAAAGGAGCTGCGGAAAGACGCCAAGGTCCGGGGTGAGCGTCTCTTTGTCGAGAAGCCGCAACCGTTTGCGGGACGCATCCATGCCTATTGGACCACCGCTGCGGTTGGCGCCCTGAAGCCTGTTGCAGCCGCTCCGCAGAGCAATAACGTCGTGGCGATCGACGATGCCCGGCCCGAACCGGCAATGCAGTCGAGTTAGCGCGGTCAGAAATAATCCTCGGCCTTTCCCAAACGAGCCTGCTGGAGTCTCTCCACGCGCAGCCGTAAAATGACGCTTCGCCCGTGCATGGGCACGACGCGAAACTCTGCTGAGAGACCAAAGGATGAGAGCGCTGCTGCTAGTCGCCTTGATGGTCGTGTGTCACCCCGCTCTCGCCTGCTCGTTCGACGCAGAGTGTCCGATGTCGGAGAGATGCCTCAAGCGTCCCGGCAACAAGACGGGCCATTGCGGCAACTATGACACTGGGCTCCGTGAGCCGCTGGACTTGACCGCCCCTCAGAAGAAGCTCTGCTCTCACGATATCGATTGTGGTTTCGGTGGAACCTGCCTGGCCGTGGGCGGCCAGTATGGCACCTGCGTCGGCATGTGCACGTCAGTCTACGGTGTTACATGCTTGGGCCGGACTGGGGGCTTGCCGCCGCTGCATTCGGCGACCACGTTAAAAATCGGTCACCTCA
>JARFQY010000216.1 GCA_029287535.1 Filomicrobium sp. | reverse complement strand
CCGCGCCCTGTCCGCTTGATCACGTCGGCCAGCAGAATGTTTCCCCGCCCATAGATGGTCAGGATCTCGAAGATGACAGCGAGCACGGTCATGGCGACGACAACAACTAGCAATAATCGTTCGATTAAATGGAAAAGACCGAGAGCAAACCGCCTTTCGCCGCGCCCCGCGGCAGTGCCTGCCTGTGGCTCCTCCGCCGTGTCGACCGCTTTCGCCCCCGTTTGATTTCCGGAATATTTCTTATTCATAATTGCGAACCAGGCCCATGAACTCATCGGCTTGCGTCGGCATCGCTCCGAGTAACGATCGGTCCCGCGGCTTCTTGTTGGCTTAGCTCTCCTTTTGTTGGCGTGTCGCCGCGGGGGACAGTGGTGGGATCACGAACGGATTCTGGCTCTACCTTCATTCCACGCAAGAACTTGAAGAGATCGCTATCGGTGGTGAGAACGAGCGTGGTCCCCTTGGATATCATGTCCTTGTAAGCTTGCATCGTCCGTGTGAACTCGTAAAAATCGACGGCGTTACGGTTGGCGTTGTATGCCTTCGCATAGATGTCTGCGGCAGACGCATCGGCGATGCCACGTATTTCCTCCACGGCACGATAGGCTTCGGACTGGATCTTGTTCAGGTCCCTCATCCGGTTGCCACGTATTCGTGCCGCCTCCCCATTGCCTTCGGACAGAAATCGCTCGGCAATCTGGCGCCGCTCCGAGATCATGCGCTCATAGATATTCGGTCGCACGCTTTCATTGTAGTTTATGCGCTTGAAGCGGATGTCGAGAAGCTCGATCCCAAAAACGCGGACCTTTTCCGCAGCCGCCTCGAAAATCTCCTGCTCAACAAGAGCACGCCCCTTCTGGATGGCAACCAGAGTGCCAATGTCCTGCGCGAGTTCCTCCTCGGTCAGTAGGGTATCCCGCAGCGGTGTCCGACCTTTCGTCGTTCGAATGATCTCGATGAGTTCATGCTTCGCGACGGCATTGCGTGTCTCGCTGCCGAGAATGTCGTCAAGGCGCGATTGGGCGCTGCGCTCGTCGCGCAGGCGCAGAAAGTACTGCAGCGGGTCCGTGATCTTCCAGCGCGCGAAGAGATCGACGGAGATGTAGAGCTTGTCCTTGGTCGGCATGTCGGAGGGGTTGCCGTCCCATTCCAGAACCCGGCGTTCGATCCGATTGATGTCCTGAATGAACGGCAGCTTGAACTTGAGACCAGCCGTCGTGATGGGCGCACCTACTGGCTTGCCGAATTGCGTTATGATGGCCTGCTCGACTTCTCCGACGGTGTAAACGGCGGCAGACGCTGTCACCACGCCTGCAACAGCGATCGCAGCCACCACGAATGACATGATCTTCATTGCTTTTCTCCCGCTTGCCGATCGAGGTTCAGGAGCGGAAGGATGCTTCCCGTCGAGCCGTCGACGATGATCTTGGATCGAATGCCCGGCAAAACGTCTTGCAGGGTTTCGATATATATGCGCCGCCGTGTCACCTCGGGCGCCTTCTGGTATTCTGCGAGGAGCGCCGTGAAGCGCGCCGCGTCGCCTTCGGCCTCGTTGGTGCGTTTCAGCCGGTAGCCATCGGCTTCGCGGATCCTCTGATCCTTTTCACCCTCGGCCAGGGGGATGACCTTGTTGTATTCCCGGCGTGCCTCGTTGATGAGCCGTTCCTTTTCCTGTTGCGCCTGGTTGACCTCGTTAAAGGACGCCTGCACCGGCTGGGGCGGGTTGATGTTCTTCAACTGGACTTGGTCGATGCTGATGCCCATGGCGTATTTCGTGGCGAGCGCCTGCATCTTCAGGAGTGCCTCGTTTTCGATCTCCTGCCGGCCGACCGTGATCACCTCGTCGACAGTCCGGTCACCGACCACCTCTCGCATCACCGATTCCGAGACATAGCGTAGGGTGGCGCTCGGCTCTCGAACCTCAAATAGGAATTTTCGCGGCTCAGAGATCCGGTACTGCACCACCCATTCCACCAGAGCAGCGTTGAGATCGCCCGTGACCATCTCAGTTTCGCGGCGGCCTTCAGTCGGGCTCTGGTAGGGATCGGTTGCGCCCGGGGTCGTGAAACCGAACTCCTGCTTCAACTGGCGTTTCACCGGCACAAGTGTGGCGACGTCGATGCCGAATGGAACCTTGAAGTGGAGACCCGGCGAAACTTCTGCTGTGAATTTTCCGAAACGCTGGACGATCGCAACCGAGTCACTCGGCACCGTGTAATAGGAGGACCATATTCCGAACGTCGCGATAGCAATGGCGCCGGCGAGCAGCAGCCCTTTCAAGTGCGCCGGACCAGGCGGCAATATACCTTTCAGTCGCTCCCGTCCCTGCCGAAGCAAGGCGTCGATCTCGGCAGGATGATCCTTCTGCCTACCGCCCCAAGGTCCACGATTTTCCGGGCCGTTGTCTTGAATGGGCATTAATATTTCCATCTCTCGTTTGCGTGGATGCGAGGCTCGACACAACAAACGCGGCTTTGGTGCGACGCGCTTTTCGGCAAGGCATTATCGGGATTGACCGGCCAGCCCTCGTTCTCCGCGACCTCGATTGCCAAGCTATCGAGATCCGTGGCGTTCATCGACTGGGGCTTTGCCTTGGTGTCAGCTTTCTCAACGCCTTGCTGGAACTTTTTGGGCGTGTTTATCACAAGTCCTCTCGACGATGCTCTGCCGCGAGTCATGTGGCAGTACGTCCGGATCGCCGAGCGCCCCACGGTAGCGCGCGACGTCCCCTCTTCTACGCGGGGGACGGGCGACGTGCGCTGACCCATGTTAGTCTCTGAGTGTAGTTGGGGTCTGCTGAAGGTGACCCAGACACCCGTGCCGCAGGCTGGTGGCCAATCCGACGGGCTAATCTGTGCAAGGGCGCGCAAAGCGCATAGCCGGTAGGGTCAGCAAATCGCAAATGCTGGCTGCAACTTTCAAAGCAGACTTTACGGAATGAAATTGCGGGGTTCGCAGCCAGCCCGTGAGAGTTAACGGAGGCTGAAATGTTGGCAAATAGGACGGTTTGGTTGGATGGAAGTGAGTTCGAGCCATTCCTTTACGCGCCCGTCGGAGAGGATCGGAATGGGCAGATCGTGACAGTCCTCTCGACGCTCGCACGGCTTGGCCTCGACCCCTGGAAGGAAGCGGCCGCTCTCGCCGCGCTGGGCGGCGACGCGGCAGGTTCGCGATTGGCACTGCTGCTTTCGGGCTTTCGTGACGTGCCGGCGCTTGGCCGCGATCATAGGACGGTTGCACGAGAGCTTGCAGATCTTCTTCCGGCGCGCTCCACAACCGTCGGGGCGCCGGTTGAGCCCTTGGCAATTGGATCGTTGACATCATCGACACAGTTCTGGGTGGTCGTGGCGGTCGTTTTCGTTCTCATTCAGATGATGTTTTTGGTCACATCACATTCCGGCCCATGATGCTGGTCCCGCCGCCGCTCATGCGCCACACTTCAGTCCCCCTGGCTTTGTCGCCAATCGTGTGTTCGATTTAGTGGCCTGCTGGAGAGCCACGATCGGAGCACGAGAAGACCCTTGGTGCCCGGCTGTTGCGGGACACGTCTGGGCTAATACGGTGCGCGCAGCCCAAGATCTAACAGGAGGACATCATGCAGTTTCAACTCAATACGGATGCGAACATCAAAGGAGATGATCGCCTGGCTGAAGTCGCCGAAAATACCGTCGTTGCGGCCCTAGGGCATCTGAAGGACCGTCTCTCGCGCGTCGAGGTGCATCTGGCAGATGTCAACGCCGCCAAGGGAGGGGATGATGATATCCTCTGCACCATCGAGGCGCGTCCCGAGGGCATGCAGCCTCAGGCCGTCACTCACGCCGACGCGAATGTAGAAGCAGCTTTGCGCGGCGCATCTAGGAAAATCCGCAACCTTCTCGACAGCGAATTCGGCAAGCTCGGGCGGCGGTAACGGCGGCGTGTGGCTTAGCAGTCCCTCGCGTCACTGCAGGGCATCATTTTAATGGGCGCTGACGCATCCCCATTCGGCCTCCTTTGGACATCGATAAGGGAATTCAAGCCACGCTAACCTGCGTCAGTGCAAAAAGACGGGGAAGCCATCAAAGTGGATAAGTGCCGTCAAATTTGATGACCAATTTTCCGAGCATGTGATTGGCATTACGAGCTTGCTGACTTTCAAAATTCTGCATAGCTCTCGCCTTCCTCCGCTCGGAGCGTCCTTGAAAGGACAAACCAATGACACCTGAATCTCCAACCACCCTTATGGAAGGTTAGCGCCATGGATATGCCGATCAACCTGAAACCCCTACTCATTGGCGGCGCAATTGGTGCTGTAGCAACAGCAATTCTTGGCTTCACCTGGGGTGGCTGGGTTACTGCCAGTAAGGCGGAGGTGAACGCGCAAGCCCGTGCTGACACGGCCGTCGTGGCAGCGCTTGCGCCAATTTGCGTAGAAAACTATAGGCAGAGCGTGGATGCGCAGGCAAAACTCATTGCTCTCGGAAAAGTTGACACTTGGAAATTGGCATCATTCGTAGAAGAAGCAGGTTGGGCAAAAATGCCTGGATCAGAGTCCGTTAACTCGACTATGGCGCGAACCTGCGCCGAATTGATATTGAAGGAACGGTCATGACAGTAGATTCGCTCCGATCGAACCATCCGATATCAAGAACGAAACTGAAGTCCTATTTTGTTGCTCCGGTTGTTGTGCCAATTATTTTAACATTCGGGCTGCTCGCAGTGGTCTTATATACTGGTTAGTCAGATAGGCGTCGTCGCTCATAATCAATAGCTCAGGATGGGCAAGCCATGACAGTGCGTGAGTGAGACCGGGTCGCGGAGCCCGCCTTTTTAAATTGTTTTTGCGAAAGAATTCCTACGTTATCACGCAGGATGTCCTTGTCGGCGTCGCGCGCCATCACTGGCTGCAGAACACCCGCCCAGCCGTTGACGCTATGAACGTTGCCAGGGCGCAGCTTGCGGCGCTTCAAGTGCCCGAACTGATTGAACACGAACACTGAATGGTGACACGTGCAGGCAAAATGGCTGTTCCACGCCGTCCCCTCCCGTGCGCCATGTGTCGAGCTGACGGAGCTGTCCATATCTAGCGCGATCCAGGGCAGCAGCCTGACGGCATGGTGGCGGTCAATCCAGCGTCCCTGCATGTCGGCCAGTGCAGAAATGTTGTCCTGTATGGTCAGCAGTTCAGTCTCGAAGTGGCCCCTATGAGTGGCGGAGGCGGCCTGATGATCTAAGGCGCACCCGCCAACCATCTGCGCATCACTGGATGACAAAGGCCAGCCGGTCGGCATCGTTGACGTCTTCGTACCCAGCAAAGCTGGGCAAAAATCGATTTGCGCTAGAGGTCAACCATGCCGTGCAGTCGGTTGTGACCGGTGCGGGAATCTTGAAGGTGATCGCCGATCAGATCGCGCAAGCCAAGGACGTCGTCGAGTTCGCGATAGAGCAGCAGTCCCTCGCATCGCTGCGAGGCGTCAACTTCATGACCGCCAGCGCATCCCGATTTTTCTGCCGACGAACATCGATAAGGAAATGCAATGTGCGCTAACCTGCGTCAGTGCAACAGGAGGGGAAACCCATCACAGTGAGTGAGTGCCGCCAAGTGTTGGCGGACACATTATCCGAGCATGTGATTGGCAATCTAAGTTTGCAGATGTTTGACGATTTGCATCGTTCTCGCCTTTCATCGCTCGGAGCGTCCCGGAAAGGACAATCCAATGTCACCTGAAACGAATAAGACCACCGAGAAGATGACCTCCGTCAAGGCAGCCTGGGACAAAGCACCTGCCGGCCCGAAGAAGGACAATGCCCTGAAGCACTATCAGGCTGCGGAAAAAGCGCACTCGGCAAAGAACGATGCCGAGACCAACAGGGAACTCGACGCGGCGACAAAAGCTCTCTCGTAACATCCGTCACTTGAGATGACTGTCGGGTCGCCCACCGTCTGACGGTGGGCGGCCCGTTCTCACTTCAACATTGGCCCATCGTGATCCAGCTACTTGGGTCGGACCCTGCGAGGTCGATCAGCCGCTTACGGTCGTCCAAGGTCACTCGGCCCGCCCGGAATGTCAGGAGGCCGGCTTCGCGAAGCTGCCGCAGGGCGCGGTTCACGTGGACGGCGCTCAGACCCAGTGCGTCGGCAAAGTGGTACTGCGTCAGCGGACAGTGATACCCTTCCCAGGTCCCGATCCCGACCAACGCCAGCCTCTAGCCCGACTCGAGTAGAAAATGTGCCATGCGGGCGTCCGCATCGCGCCGTCCGATTCCGACGAGATGCTCGACGACCACGGCCTCGTCCCGTGACGCCGCCCAGAGTATCGCCGCCGCCAAGCGCGGTGTTTCGGCGAATGCTTGGAGGGAGATCGCTCGCCAGCACTTCGGCTGCCTGGATATCCTCGATGGGCTCGAAGCCGTGATCGGAAGTCCGCAGTAGAACGCTGCGCAAGCCGAAAAAA
>JARFQY010000187.1 GCA_029287535.1 Filomicrobium sp. | reverse complement strand
TCAGCATGTGCAACCTCGGTCCTGCCCTTCGTGCCCGGCATGATCTCAAAGCGCGGGTCGAAGTCGACCATGGTCGCTGCGAGCTGCTTCAACACCTCGACATCGCCGTCGACCTTCGCAGTCCCATCTGCAATCTGCGCTTCGAGAGTCTTGGCCCCCATCATGGTCTGCTCGAGATCGGATCTGTTGATGGTCAACGTCAGATCAGGGTCGTCCGCGAGGAATCCCTGGATGTTGGTCAATGTCGCGTTGGACAGCTCGATGCTGAACTTCTCGCCGTTGTCGGGAGTGATCAGGTTCATAATGAAGCTTAGATCCTCAGCTTTGCGGCTATCCATGCGAATGCCAAGAAAGTTCAGGAACAATTCTGTCGACATGGCTCGGATAACGTCCGGGCTGCTCGAGTCGACGGTCTCACCTTGCGGTATACCCGATCTCAATTCGTAGGCTGCCGCCAAGAAACTGTTGCGAAGTCCGGGGTTTTCCTGCTGGTAGCCGACCTGCTCGAAGATATCTGCAAGGAGATCCTTCGCCGCTTCGTTGTCTGGTTCGGCTTGGACAAGCTGGTTCACGATTTCCGACGCCAACAAATACTGGCCCTCGTCGTGCAGCTCTTGGCCTCGCGCGAGGATTTTCTCCGATCCGCCCATCATCTCCACATAGAGCGGCGCGGAGTCACTCGGTGAGTGCGGTATCAACGTGGTGGGGTTGCAATCCCAGAAGCCGAGATAGCGCTGGATGACGCCGCGGCTGTTGTGCTCCGGTGAGCCATGGTACCCGCGACAGAACCACTTCTCCTGTAGTCCCTTGGGCACTTCATAAACGTTATGGATCTCATTGATCGTCACACCTTGATTGGCGAGGTGCAGGACCTGATTGTTCATATGCGCATAGAGATCACGCTGTCCGCGCAAGACTTCTTGGATACGGTCTTTGCCCCACCGCGGCCAGTGGTGTGAGGCGAACATCACCTCGGCCTCAAAGCCAAAGCGATGAAGTGCCTCGTCGATATACTTGGACCAGCGCAACGGATCGCGAACGGGAGCGCCGCGCAGCGTTTAGATGTTGTGCAGCGTCGAGGTAACGTTCTCGGCCATCCACAGGGCCTTCATGTCCGGGATGTACGTATTCATCTCCCGAGGGGCCTCGGTGTTTGGCGTGTTCTGGAAAACCATCCTGATGCCATCGACCTCGAACTCTTCGATCGGCTTCTCAACGTAACGATTTGGGGCGATCAAACCGCTTGCACCCGCCGATACGGCTTGGCCAAGGCCTTGGCCAACGTAGCCGTAGGGACTTGCGGGCAGCAGAAGGCCGTATTGGTAGAACAAGCGCCGATTCATGGCGTTGCCTGCGTAGACGTTTTCCGAAATCGTGAACTCCATAAAGTCGATGGGAGCGATGACCGGGATCTTCCCCGACCGAACGTCCTGTTCGTCGACGATTCCCCGTACACCACCCCAATGATCGCCATGGGTGTGCGAGTAGATGATCGCCGAGACGGGAAGCCCTTCGCCAACATGTTCCCGGAACAGCTCCCACGCGGCGCGCACGACTTCTCCTGAGACCAGCGGATCGAAAACAATCCAGCCGGTCTTGCCGCGAACGAAAGAAATGTCCGAGAGATCGAAGCCACGAACCTGGTAGATCCCCGGAATGACCTCGTAGAGACCGTAGTTGTTGTTTAGTTTGGATTGGCGATGCAGCGACGGGTGAATGCTGTCGAATTCCTCCTCGGCATCGAGAAACTGGAAACGCTCCATATCCCAGGCGACATGACCCGCATCAGCCCTGATCTTGAGCTCTTTCATCGGAGCGATGAAGCCCTTCTTCTGTTCCTCGATGTCTCTCGTGTCGGAGAATGGCAGGGTGCCTTTTGCCTTCTTGAGAAGTTCCAACGTGAATCTTGACGGCGGCTTTCCCTTCGGGTGGAAGTGACCCTCTAACGGCGCCGCACCCTGTGCCCGCGCAGGAGCGTCGTCCAAGTAAACACGCCCTGCTATGGCAAACGCGGCACCCATCGCAGGTACTGACTTGATGAAATCACGTCGGGTTGTCATAAGCGCCTCCCAAGCTTCGCAAATCCTCACGCAAGTTGGATACCAAATGGGATTTCAACGTAAAGTGACAAATCGGTCAGCAAGCGGTGCATCACGATGGGCCTTGATTTATGCGCTGCGTTTCAGCACGCACTCTCGCGTTGGACTCTCACGACCCCGTTGGCCTCTGACATTGCTGCGCAGAGAGCGCTGCGCACGTTTCAAGAAATGTGCACAAACGTCGCAGATGTCGCATTGATCCCACGCACACCAAGCGGCGTAACCCGGCAACGCAAACGACGGAGCTTGGAAGAAAGTTATCTGGTTATGAAGCACCTATGTTGACCCTACTGATCCAAGGCGCCGTCCTTGCCTGGGGTGTTTCGCAGTACCTCAGCTTGAGAGAGGACAAGGATGGCTAGGTCAGTCACACACAGCAAAAGGGAACGGCAAACACAGTGGCGCGGGCGCCGCTAAGCGTGCCCGCTTCCAAGTGGTCTTTATTCAGTGTACGGTGTATCTCCGTCAATCGCCGCGCGCGCTGGGTCACTTCGGGGTGTTCGAGTAGCAATCCCCGACCCTAGCTTTCGGCCGGGAGCGCCTCTATGGCGAGCTGACTATCATCAATAGCAAACACGTTGTCGCTGCTGCCCATTATGAGCCTTTGCCAGTTTTTTGACTCAAGTTCCAGCAACTCAGTACTGCCCAAACCGTCAAATTTCTGACCCGGCAATAGATGGTAGGTAAGCACTTCAGCCAAGTCAGTGTTTCCAAGGTTCTGGTGCGCGTCAGCGTTACCGTCACCGAACGAGTCAAACGCGCGGTCCATCGATGCTGACAGGTCCCACTCTGCGTTGCCGCCAAGCACTTCGGACAGTCCGAACAACTTAGTCGCCGATAAGAATCTCTGATATGACTTCGCAGAATCGTTCCTGTCGCCAGCGTTCTGCGCCTCTTGTGCGGCATGGGCTGGTCCAGCCAGAACTAGACCGACCGCAGCGGCGCCAAAAACGGACTTCCAAAGCATCTCAAAATCTCCTTGTTGTCTCGCGTTGACGGAGCGTTCAAACCGCTAAAGGAGATGGTGACGCCCTTTGGGGCCAGCAAATCGAAGTTGCGGCGCTCACCAATCGACTTTGCCTATCGACGACTGAACTGAGGCGCTGCCCGCTATGACGTGGGTTCGCGTTCCTTGATTTGCTTGTC
>JARFQY010000047.1 GCA_029287535.1 Filomicrobium sp. | reverse complement strand
GATCGGGTCGAACCCGACAGCTCCGCCGAAGCGGGCCCACGCTCTAGGCGGGGCAGAACCTTCACGGTCGCGCCGATCTTCACTTTTCTAGCCAAGTGCACGGCATGACCATTAAGCATGCGGAAACATCCCGATGACGCCGCCTGTCCGATCGTGTCGGGATCATTCGTCCCATGAATGCGGTACAGCGTGTCGCCGAGGTAGAGCGCCACCGCGCCCAACGGGTTCCTAATCCCGCCGTGCATTTTCTTGGGCAGCCGCGGATCGCGCAGCCGCATTTCGGTGGGTGGATGCCAGTCCGGCCATCGTGCAACGCGCGAGATCTTCTCCGTACCAGCCCAGTCGAAGCCTTCGCGGCCAACCGAGATCGGATAGACGTAGGCCTCGGTTTTGGAAATCGTCAGGTAAAGCTTGCGTGCTTCGCTATCAATAACAATCGTTCCAGCCGGCTCATCGTTGGCAAACGAGATGTAGTCAGGAACGATGGGTGGAATATACGGCCGGGGACCACCCTGCATGATTGTCGGAAAGGCCTTCGGTCCAAAGCTGTATTGCGGCGGCGAAGGACGAGCCGGGCGGAAGTTGGAGCTGCCTCCGTAGTTGTCGAACTCTTCGCCAAAAGCCTCCGACATCCATGACGGGCCTTCAGCCCTTGCAGCCGTCGTGGACACGGACAATGACAGTCCCATCAAAGCGATAGAAGCGGCGGAGCAAACAAGAACTCGAAACATACTCATGACCTTTACTTCAAGCGCGTTTTTCTTTTTCGCCGACCAGAAGCTGTAGCGCTTCGAGATTGAGAAGCCGCAGTCCGTGCGGGGGATCGAAAGTCACGAGACCCTTCTTTTGCAGAGCAACCAGAGCCTGCGCCAGTTCATCAACGTCAATCCTGAGGAAAGACGCCACGGAAGCGCAGTCCACCGATTCATCGATGACGAGAGGATCCCGTCCGTCGGTTGCGTTGACGCGCGAGGCTACGCACAGGAAACCTGCAAGCCTCTGCAAGGCGCCAAGTGGAGCACCGGCAGTGAGCGCCTCACGGCGATGGTCGAATTCGCGCTCGGTTTCGAGGCCCTGCCTTTGATGTACGGCCGGGTCGAGTTCTTCGAGGAATGCCAAAGCCGTCTTTGACCAGCAGCTGACCTTGGTCTCGATCAGCGCCACCGCATCGTAGATATACGTGTCGAGAAAACCGAGACCGAACACCTGCCCGGCGCGAAGCTCCTCGACCAAATCCTGCGGGTTCCGCGGCGCTGTCCAACGCGCGGAGATCAGCCCCTTCTCAAGTCGAAAAATGTAATCCTTCTGCTGGCCGATGTAGAATAGTGCTTCCCCCGCTCGCAAGGTGACAACGTGCAAAGGAAGGCAACAGCCCGCCGTGGTATTCGACCCGGCCTCAGCAAGGCGGTCGACATCTAATCTACGCAAATCAACTAACTCAGACATAACGCTGCCATGTGCATACAAAAACTGGTTGCAGATTAGCACCTCCCGCCTGCAAGTCTAGCGCAAGTGGGGGTTAAAACTTGACAGTCGAGTTCTTGACAAATTCGAATAGAGGCCCCAGCGCCAAGATTTGAAATCGGCGCCGGGGCCCATAAAACGGCGCTCTCCCGGCCACATGCGTCTCTGGCGCTGAGTTAACTCAATCTCCGAAGAAAATCTGTTGTTCAGCTCGTGGTGAACGAGAACGTGAATCGCGGGCACGGAATTCCGTCTGCCTTCGCCTCGCCGAACTGCATGCCTGACCGCTTGCAGTCGGCATGAGCATATGACTTGTCGATACGATAATGCGCCCTGGCACACGTGCCTTTTGACTGATTGGCCTGAGTTGCACTATTCCAACCCGTATTGCGAGTGATTGATTTACGCGTAAGTCATTGAGGTGTCCCCATGTCCGGTCTGGACATTTTTGCAATTTTCGTTTTGCTCATTTTGCTCATTGCAATCCTCGGCATTTGGATTGTACTGGCAATGCTCCCCGGTAAGATCGCCAAGGACCGCAATCATCCTCAAGCCGAGGCGATCAATGTCGGCGGCTGGTTGGGCGCGCTGTTGGGTGGCGTGCTGTGGCCCATTTTTCTGATTTGGGCATTCACCAAACCGCTGCGCGTCGATACCGGAAGCGCCTCGGCGGGCGAACTCCAAGACTTGCGCGACAAGATTGATAGGCTGGAGGCGAGCCAGGCCGCCGAGCGAGGTAGCAAATCATGATCGCCTTTCTGACCCTTTGCTACGTCGCCCTGCTCGCAGTCCTCGTTTGGCTCAAGGTTCTGCCGAACACGCTTTGGACTTGGCTGTCCACACTCGTATGGGTGCTGCTCTTATTCGTTGTAATGTTCATACCCATGCAATGGGGTGCACCGGCCGGATCGGCACGCCTTCTAACCTATTCAGTCCAGATCATTCCCAACGTTGCCGGTCCGGTCACAGAGGTACCCGTCGAGGCCAACAAACCCCTGAAAAAGGGAGACGTCCTCTTCAAAATCGATCCGACAACTTTCGAGGCAGCCGTCACCTCCACGAACGCGCAGCTTGAGTACCAAAAACTGCGCCTTGAACAGTACACCGAGCTCGAGCAAAAAGCCGCCGGCACCAAGTTCCAAGTCGAAGAGACAGCAGCTCGCGTTCAGCAATTGGAGGCCGAACTCGAACAGGCCAAATGGAATCTGAATGAGACGACCGTCCGCGCACCTTCGGAAGGATACGTCACCTACCTTGCTCTGCGCCCGGGCCAGCGCGTCGTCACGTTCCCCTTGCAGCCCGCCATGACCTTTATCGACACTTCAAGCAAAGTCGTTGGGGTACAGATTCACCAGATCTACCAACGGCATTTACGCGTCGGCCAGCTCGTTGAAATCGCGTTCAAGTCGCGACCCGGAAAGATCTTCACCGGCAAGGTCGAGGCCGTCATCCTGGTGACAAACGAGGGCCAGACGGTGATTAGCGGGACCGTTCCGGACACACAGAAGGTCAAGGCGGAGCCATTCTTCATTCGGGTCGGCCTCGATGACAAATCAGCTGAGAAACAGCTACCGGGAGGCTCGGCCGGCACGGCGGCGATCTACACGGACAGCGCTGGAATGACCCACATCATTCGCAAGATCATGATCCGTATGGAGACGTACTTGAACTACATTAATCCTTGGCTTTAGAGCTGTGCTCAGCCAGAGCCGGCGAGCGCTAGTCGCGCCATTCATCGATGCGGCCGTCCTCCGACAGCAGGACCGCGAACCACCGCCACGACTCCACTTTGCTGCACGCAATGGCGATGGCCGCCGTGAGAGGCACGCTTAAGAACGCACCAACAAGGCCCCATATCATTCCCCAGAAGGCCAACGACACCATAACGACGAACGGACTGAGGTTCAGCGTCCGCCCCATGATGGCAGGCTCAAGGACATTGCCAATGATGAACTGCGCGGCCGACAGCAAGATAGCGATCACCAGGAACTGCGAAAGCGTATCGAATTGTACGAGGGCGATGAGTGCGGGAAAGACGACGCCTAAGACGGACCCGATGCTCGGGATGTAGTTGAGCAGGAAAATCAGCAAAGCCCAGGTCTCGGAAAAGTCGACCCCCAACCATTTCAGCACGGCATAACTCACCGCGGCCGTAAAAACGCTCATCAGTGTCTTGATCCAGATGTAATCGCGGATTCCCGAAACAATGTCCCCGACGGTTTTTTTGGCGCGCGTGTTTTGCTCTTCGCTTGTGAACAGATGACCGAGTTTGCCCGTGACCTGACCGCGTTCAGCAAGCATGAAACCGACATAGAGCGAAATCAGGATGAAGCTGCTCAAAAAACTGCCGGCAGAACCCAGTAGTCCGGGCACCGTTCGCGCAAGATTGAGGTTGGCCAAAGCCTCGCTGAATTTCTCGGAGATATCCGATCCAAGCCATTCGGAAGCGCGGTCAGCCAGCCCTTCAAGGCGCTGGACGTACCGGGGCCAAGCCTCCGTGATGGCGTCGATCTGCCCGGACAAAATGTAGATCACGGCCCCCAGCCCAGCCAGAAATACGGCAAGGGCGCCAAGTAATGAAAGGGAGCCGGGCAGCCCGAAGCGTTCCAGGCGGTCCGAGGTCGCCGCAATAAGGGTTGTCGCAAGGAAAGCAATCGTCAACGGAATGAGGAAATCCCTGCCAACCACCAGTCCCGCAATGACCAGCGCAACAATCAGCAAGCTTGTCAGAACGCGCATCTTCCACCCCGAATTTGAAAGCCTCCAGCGACGTCCCGCGAAGCGCCGTCCACCTCCCTAGCACGCACCACGGCATCTTGGGCTGATCATAGGCTCGAGGTTCACAATTCCTTTCACCCCAGTTGCCCAATGTGAACATATCGGGCTGTAGAATCCCGTCGATGATCGGCTGGAGCATGTCATACTTGTCTTGGGAAGACGGGGGTCTTTGAGGAAGCAAGGATGTCTTACCCAACGATCCAACTCGAAGACAAGAAGGTCATACTACTTAGCGGATACGTGCTGACACAAACCAGCGAAAGGCCATTGGAGGTCACGGACAAAACCAAGCTCGAAGACAGCGCGAGGAAACATCGCGATGCCGTTGCGTTCACGTACTACGGTGGTCGCTGGATTCCTGCCGCATAACATCATGCTCGGCACCAACACAACGCCAGTAGTCCGCTTGGCGACGGGCGCCCAGTCATGCGCTCGCCTAGTGCCTGTCCCATTGCCCGCAAAGTCGTACCGCGATGCCGATATCGCGAACGAAAGCGGGCTCAAATGCGGGCTGGACGAAATTTAATTTTCCCGCAGCAATCCCACCATAAGCCTTGGAAGACCTGCCCTGCCGCCTCGCAAAGATGCGACAACTGGGGCGCCCGACCCTTGTAATCCTCACTTTTACTTGCCAGGGTCACTCTTCGGTCCGAGAACAAAATTGCTTCACAGCGTCGGCAAAGGCTCCTGCGCAACAAAGCACTACACTGAGTTTGCTGTTTAATCCGATGGCGCGTTGGCCTCGTCAGACCTTTTCTTAATGATCCGCACCCGGTTACCCATTGCTATTTTGCTCGGCCTTGCCGTCTTCGGGGCGGGCCTTGGCCTTGCCCAGTCGCCGCCAGACAGCCCCCGCTACGTCGGATCGAAAGTCTGCGCGGACTGCCACGGTCCCATTTTCGAGGCGTGGTCCAAGTCGCACCACGCACTGGCATGGCAGACGCCTGATGAAGCGAGCGTCATAGGCGACTTCAATGACGCCAGCATCACCCACAAAGGCGTCCCCTCGCGGTTCTTCAGGCGTGGCGATAAGTTCGTTGTTGAAACGGACGGCCCGGATGGAAAACTCAAAGACTATGAAGTCCACTCCGTCGCCGGCATCGAACCTCTTCAGCAATATCTGCTCGAGGTCGAGCCAGGGCGACTGCAGGCCCTTGACCTGTCTTGGGACGCCAAGGCCAAACGCTGGTACCACCTCTACCCCGAACAGGATCTCAAGGGTGGCGACGGACTACATTGGACGGGACCCTATAAGAACTGGAATGCCCGATGCGCTGAGTGCCACGCCACCGGCTACGAAAAGAAGTACGAGCCGCGAACCCGCAGCTACGCCAGCACTCAGGCCGAGATTGGTGTCGGCTGCGAAGCCTGCCACGGCCCCGGCGAAGCCCATCTAGCCTGGGCAAAGCAGCCGGAGGAAAAAGCGACCAAGAGCCAGTCAAGGCTATCCGACAAGGGCTTCACGCTCGCCTTTACGCCGAAGGACGCGGAAACCGAGATTCAGCAGTGCGCAGGTTGCCACTCACGGCGGGGACCCTTCGACGAAAAAAGTCCGCTGCCAGGAACCCCGTTTCATGATTCCTACCGCCTCGCATTGCTGCGCGACGGCCTTTATCACGCCGATGGTTCAATCCAGGACGAGGTCTACGTCTACGGCTCGTTCCTGCAATCGAAAATGTACGACAAAGGCGTGCGCTGCAGCGATTGCCATTCCCCGCACGAGGCAGATCTGAAGGCCACTGGGAACGCCGTCTGCACGCAATGCCATTCGCCCGCCGGCAACGAGCGTTTTCCAACACTGAAGAAAGCGTCCTACGACGACCCCGCCCATCACTTCCATGAGCCAGACTCCGCGGGAGCTCAGTGCAAGAGCTGCCACATGATCGAACGTGTCTACATGGGTATCGATGGCCGCCGCGACCACAGCTTCCGCGTTCCCCGGCCGGATTTGTCCGATGAGACCGGTGCCCCGAACGCTTGCACGGACTGTCACGAAGACAAGGATGCAGCCTGGGCGGCAGCCGAACTCAAGCGCCGATTTCCAGACAGCAAGCATCAAGGCCCCCACTTCTCCCAAGTCTTCGCGGCCGCCCGACGCGCTCCCGCAACCCAGACGGACAAGCTCGTCGAAGTGGCCCTGGATTCAAGACTCCCCGACATCGTTCGCGCCACTGCCCTCGATTTGTTGCGCGGCAGCGGACCAGAAACCGCGACACGCGTGGAATGGCTCTTACGCCATCCCAGTCCGCTCATTCGCGCCGCCGCGGTTGATCTTCAGACCGCATTGCCAATGCCAAAACGCTTAAGCCGGCTGGAACAGGCGCTGAGTGACTCAACCAAGTTGGTACGCATTGCTGCCGCTCGTGCACTACTGGGGGCTCCTCGCTCAGGCGTAAAGCGCAGCCTGGCACCGGCACTACAGGCGGCTTCGTCGGAGTGGCAAAAGTCTCTGGTTGCAAATGCAGACTTCCCTGAAAGCCACATGGCAATCGGCGGCACTGCCCTAGCGCTGCGCAACCCACGTGCCGCACTTCAGGCCTTTGGCGAAGCGGTGCGCCAGGACCCACAATTGGTCGATGCATGGATCATGATGGCCAGGATCCACCAGCTGGCACTTCGCGACCGCGACGGCGCCAAGGATGTACTCAACAAGGGCCTTTCCAAGAATCCGGACAATCAGTTCCTTCAGTCAATGCTGAAGCAGCTCTAAGCACGCGAACCCCGCCCAGCCCTGCTCAACCAAGCGTTGCAGCAATAGCGCACCGATTTAGAGAGTTCTTCTCGTGCGTCGAACGGGTTTGACGCGCGTGAAAGACTCAGGCGAGACAGGAATCAAGGACAACTTTATCCATTTGGTTTCCACATGACCGGCAAGCTCTTTAGAAATTTCCAAAATCACTGCCGCGCAGTCGTCACTGCTTCTTTGGCTACTGCACTTTTGCTGATCGCGGCAGTCTCTTCCCCACCCGTCAAGGCTGCCGAAGACGCCAAAGGCTTTTACCTGTTGGGAAGCAATGGACCCGTCGCAAATATCGTTCCGCCTCCAGGAACTTACCTTGTCAATTATAAGTACTATTACGGCGGCGATGCCTCCGCAGACCCCGCCCGAAGTGTTCTTGCTAACGACCTAGGGCGTTTCGAACTCGATGTGGATGTCGATGTCAGAGCCGACTTTTTTCTCGAAGTTCCGGCCTTCTTCTGGGTTGCCCCACGCAAGCTACTGAACGGGCGCTATGGATTTGCGCTACTTACGCCAGTTGGCTATCAGGACATATCAGCTGACGCCAGCGCCCTTGCAACCTTAACACTTGCGGATGGAAGGTCCTTCCAGCGGGGCCAGAATTTTGGGATCAATGACGACACGTTCAGTTTTGGTGACCCACTCATTTTATCATTTATCGGTTGGGATCGCGGCAATTGGCATTGGAGGCTGGCGAGCTTAACGAACATACCAATTGGAGCCGATGACGATGAGAACGTCGCCAATATGGGCTTTAACAGGTGGGGTACCGACCTACACGGAGGCTTCACTTGGTTGGACCCGAATATTGGCCTCGAAGTATCTGCAACCGCGGGGTTCACCTTCAATGGGCGCAACCCCGACACGGATTATAAGACTGGGACAGAGTTTCATGTCGAATACGCGCTGATGAAACATTTCTCGAAAAGTTTCTCAGCCGGGCTTGTTGGCTTTCATTATCAGCAGGTCACAGGCGACAGCGGGGACGGTGCAAATCTTGGAGACTTTAAAGGCCGCGCAACGGCGCTTGGACCAAGCTTGAACTTCAATACGCAGATCCGCAAAATTCCGGTATCGACTTCGCTACGATGGTACCACGAAGTTGATGTTAAAAACCGGCTCGAAGGCGATTCAGTCTACCTTCAGACAACGGTGCCGCTAGGGCCTCTCTTTCAACGCTGACGCCAAAGCCTGTTAGACATTCGGAACGGCACTTGGTGTATCGCAAAGCGACGGAGTGGTTTCGACGCCACTTCGTTTGGCGGAACGTTATCTGAAGGGCTGGGCATCCTAAGGCGTGCTGGCCAACGTGTTCGCTTTGCAACCAGCTGCCGCGGGCTGTCGAGAACACCTTAGCTTGGCAAATTTTCTCCTATTGCAGGTTGAGAGCATTTCGGACTTTCCGATGTGGGATTGGCTGTTGATTTTCTTGCCAACGCGTTTGAATTCTGCGACCGTTACACCTCTCATAACCTGATAATTGCCACTGTGAGTTGGAGTAAAAAATGAAGTATTGGTACGTGTGGGCTGTTTCGGCAGCCATCTTCGGTCTCGGCACGACAATCCAACTCGAACAAAGTCAACAAGGCACGGTTATCACGGGCATCGGACTAACTGAAGCAGCCGCTGCGCCCAGGCACCAGGCCCGCCGCGTCGGCCGGCGAACGGCCCGGCGCACGACCCGTCGCGTCGCCTATCGGACGTCCGTGGCCGGCTGCCCAGTTCGCTCAGGTTATTACTATTGCGGAGGCGTCTACTACAAACGCGCCGTCCGCGATGGAGCAACGGTATATGTTGTCGTAAACCCATGAATTCTGGTGTCATTGTAATGCGTAACAACTGCTATGGCCTGTTCGTCTTGGCCGTATCGGCATTGATACTCCTCAATGCGAGTTCCGCCGTCCGGGCGCAGGATGTCTTGAAGGCCTGCGAAGCCGACATAAAAACATATTGCAGCCAAGTGAAGCTCGGTGACGGCCGCTTGCTCGCCTGTATGTATGCCCATGAGGACAAGCTCACTGCAAAATGCGATCTCGCGATAGCGGATGCGGCTGACCAACTGGATTGGTTCTTGTTGAGTGTTCGCGAGGCGATCGCAATATGCGCGCCCGATATCGAAAAGCATTGTGCTGACGTCGCAGCGGGACAAGGACGAATTTATGCCTGCCTCAGGATCAAGAAGGATGAGATTGGCGACGATTGCAGGGTGGTCGTAGACAAAGTTTCGGCCCGCCTAACCCAGGAATAATTGAAATAGTAATTCCACCGGGAATGCTGCGCTGAAACATACAGCATTTTTTGATCAAACCCAACATGGCTCGAACGGGCCTAAACTCCGCCGATTTGGTCGACGCCAGTGAAGTAACCTGAGCCAAAGCCGTCGCAACCAAAGGGAGATATAGGATGAAAGTCGCTATGCTGGGTGCAACGTCGATCGTTGCACTCACACTTGCCCTTCCTGCAGCCGCTCAGGATATCGGCATGCCGTCGGATAACCTTTCGGCCGCCTACACCGGAAAGGCGTATTCACCCTTCGCGAAGCGAAACTTCCCCGAACGCCCTCTGTGGGGCGACAGCCATTTGCACACATCGCTGTCGATGGATGCAGGTGGTTTTGGCAATCGCGTTGGCCTGCGGGACGCCTATCGTCTTGCCCGTGGTGAGGAGATAACAGCGTCGTCAGGCCAGCCTGTCCGGCTTTCCCGTCCGCTTGATTGGCTGGCAATCACTGATCACTCCGATGGAATGGGATTCATCATCGATACCTTGGCGGCAATACCGCTGGTGACACAATACGAGCAGGGTGCACGCTGGTCCAAGGGTTTCAATGCCGGGGGGCAGGAGGCTGTCGATACCACGCTAGACCTGATCGGCACCTTTTCGCAGGGCAAGGTCGATCCGGAGATGTTTGCTAACTATTCGCCCGGCTCGCGCCGCTATGCGACCATCTGGGAAGACGTCATTCAAGCAGCAGAGGAATTTAACGATCCCGGCCGCTTCACGACATTTATCGGATTTGAATGGACGTCGCTGGTGAAGGGCGGAAACATGCACCGCAACGTCATTTTCCGTGACGGAGCCGATCGCGTACGCCAGGTGGTGCCGTACACAACTCAAGCTCCGATCGGCAGTACAGACCCGCTCGATCTCTACAAATATCTGGAAAACTACGAAGCCAAGACCAACGGTGCGGCGATGGCCTTCGCGCATAACGGCAACCTGTCGAACGGCATCATGTTCCCTGTGGACGCCCAGTATACGGGCCGGAAACTTGATAAGAAATATGTCGAGCAGCGAGCCAAATGGGAGCGCATGTATGAAATAACCCAGATCAAGGGTGATGGCGAAGCCCACCCGTTTCTGTCGCCTGGTGACGAGTTTGCGGATTATGGCACTTGGGACGTTGGCAACCTAGACCTGTCCCAAGCCAAGACTAAGGACATGCTGCAGTTTGAATATGCGCGCGAAGCGCTGAAGAACGGTCTGGCGATTGAGAAAAAACTCGGCACGAACCCGTACAAGTTCGGCGTTGGTGGGGCCACCGACAGCCACACTTCGCTGCCCACCGCCGAAGAGGACAATTTCTTCGGAAAGCATACTGGCTATGAGCCTTCGCCAGGGCGGCTGACCCATCCGTTCATGAAAAACGAGAATGGCGAGCTCTTTGCCTGGCAGATGGTTGCTTCCGGCTACACCGCTGTTTGGGCCAGGGAAAACACCCGCACTTCTCTCTTCGATGCTATGGACCGCAAAGAAATATATGCCACCACCGGCCCGCGCATGGTGGTGCGTTTCTTTGGCGGATGGGATTATACCAAGCAGGACCTGAATAGCCGCCAGCCGGCCTTCGCAGGTTACTCCAAAGGCGTGCCCATGGGGGGCGACCTGTCAAACGCGCCCGAAGGCAAGGCGCCGACGTTCATGGTGTATGCGCTGCGCGATCCGATTGGCGCCAACCTTGATCGCCTACAGATCGTCAAGGGTTGGCTGGACGCCCAAGGCAAGACGCATGAGAAAGTCTACGACGTCGCCTGGTCGGGCGACCGTACGCCGGACGCGAAAGGCAAACTACCAGCCGTCGGCAACACAGTGGATGTGAAGAACGCCAACTGGACCAACACCATCGGTGCCGCGGAATTGGGCAAGGTCTGGACCGACCCGGATTTCGATCCAGAGCAGCGCGCTTTCTACTACACGCGGGTGCTTGAGATACCGACGCCTCCCTGGTACCTCTACGACGCCTTCCGCCTGGGAACCAAAATTCCCAAGGATGCGCCGACAAGCCAGCAGGAACGCGCCTACACATCACCCATTTGGTACACACCCCCTCAACAATAAGAAGGTCTGGAACAACGACCTCGCTTGTATTCAAGGACGGAACTCTATGTTCAAAAAATTTATCTACGCGACGCTTCCCCTGGCGCTTGCCATAACACCGGCTGCAGCTTTTGAACCGACCCCGGACGCATCAAGTCTCAACAAGGCGTTCGAAGGTGAGTCCTACTCACCTTACGCGGGCCGCAGTTTCCCGACGTTCCCGCTCTGGGGTGACACTCATCTTCACACCTCGACATCCTTCGATGCCGGCGCTTTTGGAACACGGCTTGATGCGCGCATGGCCTACCGGTTCGCCAAGGGTGAAGAGATCGAGGCCACAACCGGGTCCAAGGTGCGGCTCTCCCGGCCACTTGATTTTCTGGTCGTCGCCGACCATTCCGACAACATGGGTCTTTTCGACCTCATCGTTGATGGCGACCGCAGCATCACCTCTGACCCGGAAGGGCAGCGCATTTATAATATGATCAAGGCCGGCGGCTCGGAGGCCGTCAAGGCCTCGATCGAACTGATCGATTCCTTTTCGCGCGGCAAGAAGATTTCCGATGCACTCGAGGTCGTGCCGGGGACCAAGCTGTTCCGCTCAGTCTGGGACCGCCAGATCGCCGCTGCAGAGGAAGCCAACGACCCTGGCCGCTTTACTGCCTTCATCGGTTACGAATGGACGTCTCTCATCAACGGCAACAACATGCACCGCGTCGTGATGTACCGCGATGGTGCGGCGCGGGCCAGGTTTATGGGCCCCTACACGACCTTGAAGCCCTACGGCAGTCCCGATCCGCGCGACCTGTGGAAGTGGATGAACACCTACGAGCAAACCACCAACGGTGACGTGCTCGCGATCGCCCATAACGGCAATCTCGCCAACGGCATCATGTTCCCCGAGAAGGCGCAATGGAACGGCAAGGAGCTCGACAAGGAGTACATCACCGAACGCGCGAAATGGGAGCCTGTCTACGAGGCGACACAAATCAAGGGCGATGGCGAGACCCATCCCTTCCTGTCACCGAACGACGAGTTTGCCGATTACGAGACCTGGGACAAAGGCAACCTCAACCTGAGCGAAGCCAAGACCAATGACATGCTGGCCGGCGAGTACGCGCGCTCGGCTTTAAGGACCGGTCTGAAACTCGAAGATACTCTGGGCACCAACCCCTACAAGTTCGGCATGATCGGATCCACCGACAGCCATACCTCGCTCGCCACGGCCGCCGAGGACAACTTCTTCGGCAAGCACACCGGCACCGAACCAAGCCCCGAACGCCCGATGCATTTGGTCGGGCAGTTTGGGGATCAAAAGATCCTCGGCTGGGAGCAGGTCGCTTCCGGATTGGCCGCTGTTTGGGCGAGAGAGAACACACGCGAATCCATCTTTGATGCCATTGAGCGCAAAGAGGTTTACGCCACGACCGGCCCGCGCATGTTGGTGCGTTTCTTCGGCGGTTGGGACTTCACCGAGAACGATCTGGTAACCCGCAATCCCGCCTTCATTGGGTACCGCAAGGGCGTCCCGATGGGCGCCGACCTGGCGCGGACCCCTGAAGGCGCCAAGGCACCGAGTTTCATGGTCTATGCTTTGAAGGATCCGATCGGCGGCAACCTCGACCGCATTCAGATCATCAAGGGTTGGCTTGGAGCCGACGGCAAGACGCAGGAAACAGTCTATGACGTTGTCTGGGCTGGAGACCGGGAGCAGGATGCGGACGGCGTCGTGCCGCCGGTCGGTGATACCGTTAATGTCGCGCGAGCCACCTGGACCAACGACATTGGCGCGGCCGAGCTGGGCACGGTCTGGACCGACCCGGATTTCGACCCGAATGAGCGCGCCTTCTACTACGCGCGCGTCATCGAAATTCCAACGCCGCGTTGGACCGCTTATGACGCCTTCCGCTATGACATCAAACTGCCCGCGGAGGTCCCCATGAAGACCCAGGAACGCGCTTACACCTCGCCGATCTGGTACACCCCGAAGGACTGAAGCACTAAAGACCACATCCGGGCGCAGCACGTGCCCGGATTCACCTCATGGCGTTGGCGGCACAAAAGTGGGCCGCAACCACCTCGACGCACCCATCCGGCGGACAGCGACCATGCAATTGGCAACAAGTTGAGACACTGAATGCTCGCACGGACTTTTTTGAACGCACCACTGGTGCAGTTCTTCATCGCGGGAGCGATCATTTTTGGCCTCTACGCGATCTCGGGAAAGGGCAGCGAAGACTCCGCCCAGGCCATTACCATCACCACCGCCGAACAAGACAACCTCGCAGCGCTTTTCACAAAGACCTGGCGGCGCCCGCCAACCCAAAAGGAACTTAAGGGGCTGATAGAAGCCCGCGTGCGCGAAGAACTGTTTTATCGAGAAGCACTAGCGCTTGGACTCGATAGTGACGACGTTATCGTCCGGCGTCGAATGGCCCAGAAAATCCGCTTTATCACCGACGATCTCGCCACTCTTCGTGAGCCGACGCAGCAGGACCTCGAAAACTTTCTGGAGGAGAACAAGGAGCGATACGCTGTCGATCCTTTGGTGACATTCCGGCAGGTCTACCTGAGCAGCGACCGCCGGGGTCCAACCCTCATGCAGGATGCCGCCGCCATCCTCGCTGAGTTGAACCGTGGTGCCGATCCGGCTGCTCTTGGCGACGTCATCGAGCTGCCTCTCCAGATGGACAAAGCGACCACCCGCATGATCGCAAGGACGTTCGGCAACGACTTCGCGACCGCCGTCAGTCAGGCGGAACCAGGGAAGTGGACCGGTCCGATCAGATCAGGTTACGGCGCCCATTTAGTTGAGATCCTCTCGCGCGAAGATGCGCGCGTCCCGGCACTCGAAGAAGCTCGCGCCGCCGTCGAGCGCGACTGGCGCGAAGCCCAGCGCGAAAAAGCACGAGCCGCGTACGTCGATGCCTTGAAGCAGAAGTATGACATCCGCATCGAACAGCCGACGGGCGGTCGCGCATGATCCATCGGATCCTTGTCACGTTTGGTGCGATTTTGTGCTTGATCGCAACCGCTGCCATCGCGCACGAGGTCAGGCCCGCCTACCTTGAAATTCGAGAAACCGGACCTGAGCAATACAGCATCCTATGGAAGACGCCCGCACGCGGGGACGCCAGGATAAAGTTGGCTGTCAAACTTCCCGAATCCTGCCGCGAGACGATACCGATCATCAGAATGAACGACGGCGCGGCAACCGTGGCTCGCTGGTCCGTGGCGTGCGAGGGCGGTCTTCCAGGGCAAGAAGTTAGTGTTGCCGGACTTGAACGGACCTTGGTTGAAACGATCGCCCGCTTTGAACGTTTGGGCGGAGCAACACAAAGCGTCCGCCTCATGGGTGGCAACACGTCTTTTGTCGTCGCCGAGCCCTCAACAATTCTCGGCGTGGCCGCCGTCTACGGGATACTCGGAATCGAGCACATCCTGCTTGGCTTTGATCATCTGTGCTTCGTCTTGGCGCTGCTGCTTCTCATCGACAACGTCCGAAAACTCATCTGGACGATTACCGCCTTCACCGTCGCCCACTCGATCACGCTGGCCGCAGCCACCCTTGGTTATATTTCCGCGCCCTCTGGTCCCATAGAAGCCCTGATTGCTCTCAGCATTGCCCTCGTCGCCGCCGAGGCCGTTGCAAAGCATCGCGGACAGCCAAGTCCTACCGCCGAACGTCCCTGGCTCATCGCGTTCGGATTTGGGCTCTTGCACGGCCTGGGCTTCGCTGGCGCGCTGTCTGAAACGGGATTACCGGACGACGCTATCCCGGTAGCGCTCCTGTTCTTCAACGTTGGCGTCGAAATCGGACAGCTTGCCTTCGTCGCGGTGCTCCTGGTAGTCGCAGCTTTGTTCCGTCGGATCGCTCCGCAACAGGTTCCTCAAGGCGCGACAGCTGTCGCATTCGCGATCGGCACCTTGGCGGCCTTCTGGACCATCGAACGGGTCAGCGGCATCATTGCGTGATCATCACAGCAAGGCGGACGGCAACAGCAGCCTTAAGACGAGGGCGTCGAAAGCAACAGCGGCGTCGTCTCTTCCAGCATTGCCGCGACATCAAGCTCGGGAGTGACCACGGCATAGTCCTCGTCAATCAGCAGCGATGACGCGCCATGCACGAATGTCCACAACCGCACCGCAATGTTCGTGGGATCGCCGGCGACCGAATTGCGTTCGCAATAGATCGCAACCTGCTCGATGACCCTTGAAAAGCAGCACATGCCCTCATCCATGACACCCTCTTGCCGCTTGAGCACCGGGTGCTGACCAAACATCAGCCGGAACAACCGCTGATTCTCGACTGCAAATTGGACATAGGCCTTTCCCATCGCCGAAATGCCGGCAAGCGTCCCAACGCCGGCTTTTTCGACGGCCGCCATCGACAATTCCGACATCTCGTCAAATCCGCGCTGCACCACCAGGGCCAGCACTTCGTCGCGATCGCGAAAATGCTTGTAAGGCGCAGCCGTCGAGACGCCGGCCAGCCGGCAGGCGTCAGCTAGCGAAAAGTTCTCAGCACCTTTCTCCGCCACAAGATCATAGGAGGCCTGCAACAGGGTCTCCCGCAAATCTCCGTGGTGGTAGTTGGCCTTGGCTTTGACAGCATCTCCGCTCGTCACGAGCTTCAACTCCTTCGTTTGCCGACGAATCGCACAATACCGCATGTTCTCCAAACGGAGAAAGTTAGGAACACTAACTTGTGATTGGCAAGTTAGCTGATCTAACATATGTTAGCGGCCGTAACTTAGCGCAAGTGCCATGGCCCAGGCGGTTCAGAAAAACCCGACCGGAGCCCACAAACCGCGAACGGAGCCGATCATGAACGAGGATGCGATAGGTACGCGCAATATCCCTGGAACGACCAAATCAACGTCATTGCTAAGCCGGATCCTCAAGGGGAAGGCGACGAGCTTGGTCGCACTGGTCTTCGTTGGGATGATGGGCGCCGGAATGGCCGCACTCTATATGCGCGCCAATGCCGAAGCGGGGCCCCAGAGGCCGCTTCCCACTCCAGTCGCAACCCTGACCATTGAAATGCAGGATGGCTACACCGAAGCAGGCCGTTACGTCGGTCGCCTGGAACCCGCTCGGCAAACGGCACTTGCCTTCGAGCGCGGGGGACTGGTCACAACGGTTCTCAAAGACGAAGGTGACCTGGTTGCCGCCGGCGAAACAGTCGCCAAACTGGACACGGCGCAACTTGAGGCGACCCGTGATCAGCTCGAGGCACAAGTGCGCGAATTGACGGCGCGCCGCCAACTGGCGACCCTGACTCTAGGCCGCCAGTCAAAGCTCCAGAAAAAAGGCTGGAGCCCGGAGCAACGTCTTGATGAGGCGCAGGCATCGCTAAGCGAACTGACAGCCGGAATAGATCGGGTAAGTGCTCAGATTGCCTCGATCGACATCGATATCGCGAAATCCAACATCACGGCGCCCTTCGACGGAATCGTCAGCTCCCGATCGATCGACGAAGGTGCCGTCGTGGCAGCAGGCGCGCCACTGCTGACAATCCTCGAAGCCGATCGCCGTCAGGCCCGTATTGGCCTGCCGCCGGAAGTCACCACGAAACTCGACCCAGCGCGCAGCTATTTGCTCGAAACCGGCAAGGGCAAGTTGCAAGCCCGCCTCAACGCTCTGCGGCCCGATCTCCAAGCCGGCACGCGAACCGTAACGGCCCTCTTCGATGTGACAGGCGACGGCAATGTCCTGTTTGGAGAAATCGTGACACTGACGCTGGACACTGAAATCCGCGCACGCGGCACTTGGGTGCCGCTCGCAGCTCTCAGCGAAGGCCATCGCGGACTATGGAACATTCTGACGGTCGTCACCCGCCAGGGCCAACGCATCGCGCAAAACGAAGCTGTCGAAATCCTGCACATCGACGGTGAGCGTGCCTACGTGCGCGGCACGTTCCAACCAGGCGCCGAGATCGTCGCTGGTGGAACCAACCGTGTTATTGCCGGACAGCGCGTGGCCCTTGCCGGGGAGTAAAGAGATGACAACTCTGTTTTACCGCGACTCGCGCCTGCTTGCCCTTGCAATCCTCATGATGGTCGCTGCTGGCGCTTCGGCTCTGATGGCAATCGGCCGCCAGGAAGACCCCACGATCACCAATCTGTTCGCAACCATCATCACACCGTACCCCGGCGCCGATCCCGCGCGCGTCGAGGCCCTCGTCACTGAAAAGATCGAGGAACAACTGCGCGAAATCCCCGAGATCGACGACCTGATGTCGGTCTCCCGCCTCGGCATCTCCGTCGTCCGCGTCGAGCTGTCACAGTTCATTTCCGATCAGCGCATCGAGCAGGCTTGGTCGGAGATTCGTGACGCGCTTGACGACGCCGCCGGAAACTTCCCACCCGGCGTACCGCAACCGGAGTTTGACGACGACCGCACCGGCGCGTTCACAGCGATCTTCGCGCTACTGCCGGCGGAGGGCACGGAAACCAACCCGGCCATCCTGCGCCGTACCGCAAAGGTGCTGCAGGATCGTCTGCGTGCCGTTGGCGGCACCAAGCTTGTTGAACTCTACGGCGCCCGCGATGAGGAAATCAGCGTTACCATCGATACAGCCAAATTGGTCTCGTTAGGCTTGACAGCCCAGGCCGTCTCAGAGGCGATCGCCCGCGGCGACGCCAAGGTTCGCGCAGGTCAGGTGCGCGGAGAGCGGATCGACCTGTTGATCGAAGTGGCCGGTGAGATCAAGGCACTCGAGCGTGTTCGCGCGATCCCCGTCATCGAAGGCTCGGACGGGCGTATCGTGCGTGTCGGCGACGTTTCCACGGTCAAACGGACTCTGCGCGAGCCCGCTGAAAGTCTGGCCCGCATCGACGGACGCGAAGCCGTTCTCATCGCCGCGCGCATGCAAGATGACCTGCAGGTCGACGCTTGGGCCGCGCGGATCGGCGCGGTCGTCGATGATTTCCAGAACGCCACCCCCGCCGGCCTGGAACTGCGTCGCCTGTTTGACCAAGCCGCCTACACGTCCGATCGCCTCACGGGCGTCGTCGTCAACATGATGATTGGCGTCGGCCTGGTCCTGACAGTCCTTCTTATTACGCTCGGGTGGCGCGCCGCCCTCGTCGTCGCGCTTGTCCTGCCATTGGCGACCCTTGTTTCGATCTTTGGCCTTCGCCTGGCCGGGGTCCCTATTCACCAGATGTCGGTAACCGGCTTGATCGTCGCCTTGGGATTACTTGTCGATGCGGCAATCGTCATGACAGACGAGATCCGCAAGAGGCTTGCGGCGGGCGAAACACGGCTGGCCGCTGTTGACCAATCCGTGCGCAGGCTTGTCGCACCATTGATCGCTTCAACCGTGACCACGGTGCTGGCCTTCATGCCGATGGTGCTGCTTCCTGGTCCGGCCGGCGACTTTGTCGGCTCAATTGCAATCGCCGTTATCATCATGTTGATCTCGTCGCTGGCCCTTGCCGTGACGGTAACACCCGCCCTCGCCGGTCACCTATTGAAGGACCCCAAGCAGGCACAAAACGCGACATGGCTCGCAACCGGCATGCGGTTCTCGTCGTTGAGTTGGGTCTTCGGCCGCGCCCTGCGCGTTGCCCTATCGCACCCGAGATTGGCCATGCTGTTCGCACTTATTCTGCCAGTGATTGGCTTCGGCGCGTTCCCGACTTTGAAGCCTCAGTTCTTCCCCGGCGTTGATCGCAACCAGTTTTATGTTCAGGTCAAATTGCCTGATGGGACTTCGATTTCCCAAACCGAACGCGTCGCCCGCCAGGTCGATCAACTGCTGCATCAGAAACCCGACATCATCGGCCTCACCTGGGTCATCGGCGAAAGCGCACCACCATTCTACTACAATATGATTGCCGATCAGGACAGCGTTCCTAGCTTCGCTGAGGCCCTTGTCACCACGCGTTCACCTCAGGTAACCGAAGCACTGCTCGACGACCTTCAACGCCGCCTGGACGCCGCTATCCCCGCTGCCCGCATCGTTGTCCGAGGCCTCGTTCAGGGTCCACCTGTGAATGCGCCGGTGGAGATCCGTGTCGTTGGCGAGAGTCTCGCTGTCCTGCGGCGGATTGGCGATCAGATCCGCCTCTTGATGCTCGATGTGCCAGGGATCACTGTCGCGCGGACGGAATTGACCGCCGGAGCCCCCAAGGTGCGCTTTGACCTGTCCGAGGAAAAAGCACGCCTGGCGGGCCTTGATTTGGCCGGCGTTGCCGGACAACTCGAAACGCAGTTGGAAGGCGCCGTTGGTGGGTCAATTATCGAAGCCAGTGAGGAGCTGCCGATCCGAGTTCGAGTGAATGACGATGGTCGAGCCTCCGTCGCATCTGTCTCAACCCTCGACTTCGCGGCCCCGAATGCCACGGCATTGGCTGAGCAGGGTGTCTATCCAGGCATTCCCTTGACCGCACTTGGCGATCTCAATGTCGTACCGGCAGAGACCTCGATCCACCGTCGCAACGGCGAGCGGATCAACACCGTGCAAGCTTTCGTCGAACGCAACGTATTGCCCGAGGTCGCACTGCGCCAGGTCCAGGAACGCATCGCCGAAAGCGACATCGAACTGCCGCCTGGATATCGCCTTGAGGTCGGAGGTGATTCGGACGCCCGCGACGAGACGTTGCGCAACCTCCTGGGCTCCATGGGTTTGATCATCGCCCTCACAGTCGCCAGTATCGTCATGACCTTCGGTTCGTACCGCCTGTCGATCGTGACGGCTGTTGTTGCGATCCTGTCGATGGGACTGAGCCTCTTGGCCCTGGCCGTGTTTCAATACCCCTTCGGCATCCAAGCTGTCATTGGTGTGATCGGTTCCATTGGCGTCTCGATCAATGCGGCCATCATTATCATGACCGCACTTCAGGCCGACGCGAAAGCGCTCCATGGCGATATCGAGAGAACCGCCCAGGTCGTGATGGCGCAAGGCCGACATATCGTTTCGACCACACTCACGACATTCGGTGGCTTTGTACCGCTGATCCTGGCGGGAGGTGGCTTCTGGCCTCCGTTCGCCATGTCGATCGCCGGAGGTGTCTTGTTGTCGACTGTTGTCTCGTTCTTTTTCGTCCCACCGGCGTTCACGCTGTTGGCACGGTCCGGCACTCTACCTGCCCAGCCCGCAACCAAACCGGAACCGCAATTCGCGGATCCGACACAACGTGCGTTACCCGCCTAGCAGGCGAGGATGCCAAAGTTGTACGGTCGCAATGCTAAAAACAGGGGACTGGGTTAGCGAGCTGGCCCATCCCCTACAAGGTTCAGCTCGTCCCAGCGTGAGACATAAATGCGAAACCATGGCGCAAAGCGCTCCGGTGTTTCCGCCATCTCCGAACACAGATCGCTTTCGGCGATCCAACGCACGGCGGAGACTTCCTCGGGCGCGGGATGCGCAACGGGCTCCTCGTCGCCCGCACTATAGCGGAACACATGCACCCTCTCGTGTTCCCAAAGCGTATCCGAAACCTGCGCGCGATATTCAATGACGCTGCGCTCTTCAAGTGAAGGCACAGTCAGGCCAAGCTCATCCTTCAGCCGGCGATGTGCGGCAACCTCCAGTTCTTCGCCCCAATCAGGATGCGTGCAGCACGTGTTCGCCCACAGACCGCCGCTGTGGTACTTGCCGTCAGCCCGGCGCTGGATAAGCAACCGGTCTCCAGAGAAAACAAACACCGAGATTGCCAGGTGCAACAGGCCCTCGCGATGAGCATGGAGCTTTTCAACCGGGTAGAGCTTCCCGCCTGGCTCGATGGCCGGAATAATGATCTCATCCGTCATTGAGCACATCTTTCCCGTAAGCGGCCTTAAGGTGGCAGGCTTGTCCGCTGACACTCGTGACATTCTTTGGTTTCATTGTCGTTTATTTCCTGCGACCGCAAACGCGGACGTTTCATTGGGCGTGCGAAGAGCAGGCCGCAGGTGAGGTCCGGCCGCCGGGCTGCGTCCCATTCGATAGGCCCCAAACAAACCTAGGGGCGTGATGCAATAGACCACCGGCAACGCAAAACAAACCTGGCAGCCAGCTGCGTGTCATAATCCAAAAGCCTACAGGCTCCAACGGACCTAGAGCGAAAAGGACTAGTAGCGTTGACTACGTCGGCACTCACAATACCCAAGCTCCCATGAGGCAAACCACCACTGCCGCCGTGAGTTGCCAGCGAAGCGAACGATACCAGCCAGGCGCCAACCCGGATCGAACCGTCCACAGATCAAAAGCCAGAAGCCCGCAGAACCCGAGCACCAAAAGCGGTAGTGCAATGATTGGGGCAAATTGCGCCGCGGCAAAACCTAGGAGCGCGGGCAGCACACTGATCGCATAGCCCTGCCCCGCAATCCCGCTTTGTTCGGTTCGAACCATGGTCAGCCCCCATTGCACACCGCCCATGAAGCTCAAGATGACCGCCCCATAATCGACCAGCAGCGCGCGGGCATCGAACCCGAACAGGTCGACCTTGGCGATCGCGGCCACGGAAAAAATTGCGAATGGCAAAACACCGGCCCAGCCGAGCCCGGGCACTGCCTCGGCGCGCGCTGGCCATTGGAACGATGAGAAACTGGTTGGTGCACTCATAAAGTCATTTAGAGTGAACCGCTGAGATTGGATCACGTTGTACACTCGTAGCATCGTTTTTGGCCGAGAACAGATCGACAAGATGCCAAGGCACATCGCCATCATCGGAGCCGGCATATCGGGATTGGCCGCCGCGCGGAGTTTCCAAAACAGCGGCTTTGCCGTCACCGTCTTCGAAAAGAGTCGCGGGCTGGGTGGCCGGATGTCCACGCGCCGCATGGGAGACGTCAGCTTCGACCACGGCGCTCAGTACTTTACCGTCAGAAGTCCCCGTTTTCGTCAGATCGTCGATCAGTGGCAGGCGCAAGGCTATGCCGAAAAGTGGTTTGACGAGGCTTTTGTCGGCACGCCGGGCATGAGCGCACCGGCCCAGTTCATGGCAAGACCCATATGTGTTTTGAATAGCTTTCGCGTCACGGCGATCGAACGTTTGGCGGGCGGCTGGTCGCTTCGCGCCGAGAACGGTCCAGTCCAATGCGAAGGCAGCGGGCAATTCTGCGCCGTCATTTTTGCCATCCCTGCCCCACAGATCGCCGATGTTGCCGGAAGCCATTTATTGGATTGCGATCTCACCCACGTCCAGTATTCCCCGTGCTGGGCGCTGATGCTGGCCTTCGAAAAGTTCCCGCTACTGCAGGACGGACACCTCAAGCCCGACGACGAACTGATCTCCTGGATCGCATCAAATGGAAGTAAGCCTGGCCGCCACCACAAGCCAGAAACCATCGTCGTTCACGCCACGCCGGCTTGGTCGCGAGCAAACTTCGAGCTGACCCCCGAACAAGCAACAAAAACCATGCTGGAGCGGTTGCACCAACTTACGAAGTTCACCGAAAGCCCCAGCGTGAGCATCGCGCACCGCTGGCGTTTCGCGCTTGTCGAGCAGGCGCTTTCGCAACCCTGCGTCTGGACTGGCAGCCAAGGACTTGGAGCTTGTGGCGACTGGTGTCTGGGACCGCGGATAGAAGCAGCGTTTGACAGCGGCGAAGCGCTTGCTGCGGCCGCATGCCGGGCACTCGACACGAAGGCAAAGGACTAAGCTGATTGCGGGCCAGTACGGCGCGTCACCGGCTTAGCCGCGATCGTCCACCACGCGCTTCAGGTGCACGACGATGTCCACCTTATCAATCCGATAACCCTCCGGTGGTTCCGGCAAATCCCCCAACATGACGCTCCCCACCGGGATATCGATGATGCGGTCCTCTTCAGCGATATAGAAGTGATGATGATCGCCGGTTTCGACGTCGAAATATCCTCGCCCGCCCGGCACCGAAATGCGGCGAACGAGACCGGCCTCACCAAACTGCCTGAGCGTGTTGTAGACGGTGGCCAGCGAGAGGCAGTGTCCAATATCCACCGCCTCCCGGTGCAGTTCCTCGACCGTAACGTGCCGGGCAGGGCCCGAAAACAAAAGCGCGCATACGGTAATGCGCTGTCGCGTCGGCTTCAGACCCGCCGCTACCAAGCGACGCCTTGCGTGCGTTTCACCGCACGCGACCAGATCGCGCCCGCCCTGCATCGTCGCCGGCATAACCGCCCCGTTCAATGTCGCCTAAAAAAGTCAACAATCACAAGATGAGCCCGCGAGAACGGATGGTCAACCTCTGGAAGACGCCCCACGTAAACGTGCCTGATGGTTTGTTGCTTTTTCGGCTAACTTGGCCGGCTCATTCCGCTTCGTCTGCCGACACAGCATTCAACATGCAGTACTTTTCTTTGCCGATGGTCTTGAGCAGATCAAGCTGTGTCTCGAGGAAATCGATATGGCCCTCTTCATCAGCAAGTAGCTCTTCGAACAATGCCATCGAAACGTAGTCTTCTTTTTCGCGGCAAAGCGCGCGACCCTTCATGTAGTGTTCTTTCGCGACGTACTCGCCCTTCAGGTCACACTCCAGGATCTCTTCGATGTTCTGGCCGATCATCAAAGGTGCAATTTGCTGCAGGTTGGGCATGCCTTCCAGAAAGATGATCCGGGCGATGATCTTGTCTGCATGATGCATCTCTTCGATGGATTCCTCGCGCTCTTTCTTGGCGAGCTTCAGAAACCCCCAGTCTTCCGCGAGGCGGTAATGGAGCCAATATTGGTTGACGGCACCAAGCTCCAACTTCAGTGCCTCATTCAAATGTGCGATGACTTTCTTGTCACCCTTCATCTTGTTTCTCCCGGAGCTGATCAAGTGGGAGAGCACTCTCAGACAAATTTAAAACTATTTCAATCAACAATTGTACCGGACGTGCGCCTCCCGACCCCGGCAAGGCCGATGGTTCGCCACCACCCTGTGTGAGAACAGCTGCTCAGGCGTAATTGGCTTCAGCTTTAGACGACGACCGTGCGCTTGTTTGGTTGCGCTTCTGCACGCGGCTCTTTGCATCCTTCGCGTTAGCGCAGGCGCAAGGACACACCAGTCCCTTGGCCTCCAGAGCCTCGAGTTTTTCATAGATTTTGGCCACGGCGAGAGGTGCACAGCCACAGCAGTTCATTTTCTTGGCGAGATGGCGCCACACCACACCGGGCGTAGGCAGAGGTGCATCTTCAGCGATCATCAACTCGAGCAGTGCCAGCTCGATGTCATGGTCAGAGACAACCGCGCAAGAACAAACAATCAAAGTATCGTCCCTCGTCTTCAATTCGGAAAGCCGGCCGTCGTATCGACATACGCATTCGCGTTGACGATCCACTCCGGTGAAACAATTTTGTCATTGACGCGCATCGTCACCGCGAAGGTTTCGGTGTGGTGCAAAACGTCATCCAACAGCGAACTGTCGATCAGCGCGAACGCGCACGCGCGCATGGCCGGGCACGTTTGGTGCTGGCTGGCCGCAATCAATGAAATCGCCAGACACTCGTCCCGACAAAACTCACAAGCTTCAAGTGGGCTGATTTCAACACTACGCCGCGACGCCGCACTAACTGATTTGGCCCACGAAGCCAAACAGTCGACAGCTCCCCGCGCCGCACCTGGCCCAAGTAGATTGGAGTATAATCGCCAGACTCGTTCCCAGCATTGGACGTCGCCGGTCTCATAGCCGGCAATCCAACCGCGGAACCCGTAGCCGACAAGCAACTCAGGTTCCAAGGCTGAAGGCAGCCCGGAACCGAGGCCAAGCTCGCCAGTCAGAGTAGTCCCTTGATGTTTCGAAATAGCCGTCATGTGGTAGCTCCAATCGAAGGGGGTTAAGGCCCCGACATCGGACGCGCCGAATTCAGGCGCACTCCAGCAAGACAACAAATCTCATGCAGAAAAGTCAATTGATAAAAAAGTCCAGAACGAGGTTTGCGCAAATATTCCCATTGTTTAGAACGAGACTAATCTCAAAACTTAGAATGGAACCAATCTAGAACTATTTTAAAGAAAAGGTTTCGACCTATAAGCAAGCTGACTTTTCACTCTTTACCGTCAACTCGCGAAACTAATCATGTGATTGTCGAAGGCCGTGTTGTGGTGGACCGCCAGTCCAACATCATCGCTCCCTGGAGCCGCCGCTCGCAACTCACCGCCCCCTGAACTGATGGCGAACCCGGAGACCCCGCGCGGCGCGACGCCGCATCCATCGACAATATGCGACTGGCTGACAAGCTTTTCGGTAGCAGTATCAAAGTACAGAACCCGGCCTGCCCGCGGTGCCGATGCAGCCAGCAGCCGGCCGCTCCGGTCGAGCGACACCGAACCGATGTAACCCTTCAGCCGGGCTGGCAAGGCCGCCTGCATTTCAAGCAATTTCAGGGGCTGATCCAGGCTTGCCGTGCCGAGCAGGTCCGGCGCTTCATCAAGCGAACCTTCCCACTGGCCACCGAACCAGACCTTACCGGAATGATCGACATCGAGATGCCGAATCGACAGCTTGTGGAAGTCCCATCCGAGTTCGTGACGCGCGAGAAGCCGGCCATCCTCACGATCAATAAACGCGAGTGAGGGCCGCATTTCTGGCACGTTCAGCTTGGCCCGGCCGGCATCGGGATGCGTCTCGATGCCGCCGTTTGCCACCACCAGCGTTCGACCGTCGGGCAGCAAATGCAGATCGTGCGGTCCGACCCCACCACTGGGAAACTCACCGACACGCGAAAAGCCCCCTTTGACATCGTAAACTCCGATCAGTCCTCGTGCATTTTCGAAGTCGTTCTCAGTGGCATAGAGCAATCGGCCTTCTTGCGAAAAGACACCGTGACCATAAAAGTGCCGATCCGCCGGCGTACGGAAAACCTGTGGTGGCGATGCCCGCGCCAATTCGAAAGCGACAGCGAAATCACCTGGTCGCCGAGCAAACATGACACCGATGCCGGCCTCGTGATGAACCGTGGTGTCATGTCCGCGCGCTTCAAGCGGGATCTCGCGAAGCAAGCTGCCGTCCTCACTGAGAAGCAGCAGTGCAAAGCCGCTCCCCCGCCGCACCGCCGAGGCAAACGCCGCTGGTGCGAACCCGCCATCTCCTGCACGAACAGGCCACGAAAGAGCACAAGGGCCCAGCGACATGGCAGCAGAGCCCTGTAGAAAGCGCCTACGGTCAATCGCCATCGAGTTCATTGAATCCTATGGTTAGGCCGGCTGCTGGAGCGAGCGCCCGGCCAATCACCTGTCTCAGTCCGTTCGTGTAGAACCGAAGCCGTCGCAAAGTGGTTTCATCGACGTCGGTCTTCGCAATCGGCCTGTCGCCAGGAAGCTCAAGCTCATCGACCGCACGTTCGAGAGTCCCGAAAGTCTGCCCCACCCACTCCTTCGTCCAGGCCACTTCACCACGCGCATAATCGGTCAACCGGAACTGCTCGTGCAGCTGCTTCAAGGACTTCACGCTCTCCTGGATATAGGCAACCGACAATCCGGAACGCTGGAAGGGCAGCTTGATACGCCGGCGCTCGCCGGTTGCCAGCTCGAACAAGAGCAGCACATGCTGATCCCTGAGCAACGCAACGCCCAACAGCAGCGACTTCGTGATCTGACCCGCCACTTCATCGACATTCAGATAAATCGCGTCATCAGGACCAGGATTGAGCAGCCGCGAACGCCAGCCCCCCGGCCGCGTCCAGGATTGCAAAACCATGTCCGAAACATTGGCCACGTTGCCGGCAATGGCCTTTGCCAGACGGCAATCGTAGTCCGGCCGTCCAGCACCCTGGTCAACTGGCGGCTTTCGGGCCCATCTGAGCAGGATGATTTCCAAGGAGCCTAGTCCCTGAACGGCGACACTCTGCTTGGCGAGAACCGCCGGATCGAGCAAATCAGCATTCTCGGCCTGTAGAACCCGCCGCATCTGCCTAAAGACAACGCCCCGTGGATCCGGCCAGAAATTGATCCGCATCGACACGTCGCCACCCCGCAGCGGACCAAATCTGAGGTGTTCCGCGCGCGCCCATGCCAGCACGGTCGCCCGGAAAGCAGCGTTCACGGCACGCAGTGACTCGGCATCACCTACGCGGCAGAACGCGCCAAGACTGTCTGAGAGCGCATGCGCCTTCTTGGAAAAGTCCGTAAGGGTCGGAAGCACATGGCGGTCAATGGCTCGCTCCACCCGCTGGAGGAGGTCACGCTCCCGTTCAGGTCCTTGTGGAACTGCCCAAGCACCCGTCGGCAGCGCGCATGCAAGCAGGAGCGCGATCAATCGAACGGTCAGAAATTTCATCTCCTGGCAAACACCTCTTCGTTGTGCTGAATTGACGCACAGCATGAGGATCCAACTTCCCCTTGTCGATATAAGTCCCCCTGCCAGAATGGATCAAGCACAGAACTCTGCGGCCCACACCACCGACAGTTTGTGTGCGTGACTAATCGGCAACCACCCAAAACATTACTCCTAAGGTAAACAACCTGTTCTTGACCTCAGGAATCCACAATGTACTACATCACGGGCATGAGCTAAGCGGACGACCGCACGTCTCATGACCGTTAGGAACCAACCTCAGCAATGGCAGGGCCTTGAACCCTGAAAATTTGGAGGCCTCCGTGAAGATCACAGTTGTTCGTTTGGCCAGCGCACTACCGCTTCTTATCGCGTCGACGGCAGTGGCGTTCGCCGAGACTGCGCCGAAACAAGCCGACGTCCTAGAGAACTATGCCAACATCGCGGAAGCTGGTTACAAAGACTCACTCGCCGCCGCCAAAAAGTTGCAGGTCGCAATCGAAAAGCTCATCGCAGAGCCGAGCGAAGCGACCCTGAAGGCAGCCCGCGAGGCATGGGTTGTTTCACGCGTGCCGTACATGCAGACGGAGGCCTTCCGCTTCGGCAACCCCATCGTCGACGAATGGGAAGGCAAAGTGAATGCATGGCCCCTCGATGAAGGTTTGATCGACTACATTGCCGCCTCATACGGCGACGACAATCCGGAAAACGAACTCTACGTCGCAAACGTGATCTCCAAAGAAACCATCAAGGTCGGTGGCAGAGACGTCGACGCATCCAAGATCACCAAGTCGTTGCTGACTGACGATCTGCATGAAGCCGGCGGCGTCGAAGCGAACGTCTCCACGGGCTACCACGCGGTCGAGTTCTTGCTGTGGGGACAGGACCTGAACGGTACTGGTCCCGGCGCCGGCACTCGCCCCGCAACGGACTTCGATACGAAGAACTGCACCGGCGGCAATTGTGACCGTCGCGCCCAGTACCTGAGCGTCGTCACCGACCTCATGATCGATGATCTGAACTGGATGGCGGAGCAATGGGGCAAGAACGGCGCAGCCCGCCTGGCGGTGACTCAGGCGACCGGAAACACGGGTGTTCGTGCCATCTTCACCGGACTGGGCTCGCTGACTTACGGCGAGATGGCTGGTGAGCGCATGAAGCTCGGCCTGCTCTTGCATGATCCCGAGGAAGAGCACGATTGCTTTGCCGACAACACACACAACTCGCACTACTACGACGTCGTCGGCATTCGTAATGTCTAC
>JARFQY010000037.1 GCA_029287535.1 Filomicrobium sp. | reverse complement strand
CTCGCGCTCGCGGACCTGGAGTCGGTCGAGAAGCAATACGACAAGGCCGTACGCAACGCCAAGACGGGCAAGAAAGAGGACATTGCCCATCGCGATGCCCTGGCCGGTATCAAGGCGCATCTGGACGAGGGCTTACCCGTTCGTTCGATGGACAAGACGGATCTGCAAAAAGAGATACTGCGCAGCGTGCACCTGATCACGGCGAAGCCGGTCATGTACGTCGCCAACGTCGATGAGGATGGTTTCGTTGATAACCCACATCTCACGGCTGTCGAGGAGTATGCCGCGAGCGAAGGCTCCGAGGTCGTCGCGATCTGTGCGGCCATCGAGGCTGAGATCGCCGTGCTCGACGAAGAAGACAAAGCAGAATTCCTGGCCGATTTCGGCGCCACGGAACCGGGCCTGAATCGTGTAATTCGCCACGGCTATCACCTGCTTGGTCTGCAGACCTTCTTTACTGCCGGCCCGAAAGAAGTACGTGCCTGGACGACCAAGGTTGGCGCCACGGCGCCCAAGGCGGCCGGCGAGATTCACACGGATTTCGAGAAAGGCTTTATTCGCGCAGAGGTCATCGCCTACGACGACTATGTTGCTGGCAACGGTGAGCACGGAGCGAAAGAAGCCGGGCGTCTGCGCCTTGAAGGCAAGGAGTACATCGTTAAGGAAGGCGACGTCATGCACTTCCGTTTCAATGTATAAAGATAAGGGGACAGTTTACTTAATTCCTATCGGGAAATAAGTAAACTGTCCCCTTATCTTCAACAAGTATCAGAGGGAACGATATGGCAACGTACGAATGTGAAAAATGTGGAATGACCGTCAATGCCACCTGTGGCAAATGCGATGCGCCGCTGGAAAATGACATGCTGGAGATCGGCGATGGCAAGGAAGTACAGATTTCCAAGTGCCCGAACGGTCACGGCAAGATCAAGTCGCCACTGTGCTGCGGCGAGGACATGAGCTGCTCGCTGGGCTAGAGTTCTCGAGACCCGAAAGAGGGTAAGGACCAGTTATAGATGATCGCCAGGCCGCGCACAGCGAGCCCGGTTATCACGCCAATGGTCAGTGAGATGGTGTCGCCCAGCGCCAGGCGGTCCGCAATTACGTAGGCAACGCTTGAGACAAACGCGGCCGTCGCGTAGATCTCGCGCGACAGAATCAGCGGAATCTCGTTGCAAATGACGTCCCGAATCATGCCGCCGGTCACCGCCGTGGTAACACCCAGCATGATCGCAACGAGTGGCCCGGTGTCGTGCTGCAGGCAGATCTCGGTCCCGAGCGCGGCAAACAGGGCGAGGCCCAGTGCATCAGCCCAGACCAACAGCCGCTGCCGGGAGCCCGGTTGCCGATAAGGCGCGAAGAACACGACCAGCGCCGCGATGATGGCGACAGCCACATAACGATTGTCGCTAACCCAGAATACGGGCACGCGATCGATGATAATGTCCCTGATCGTGCCGCCGCCGACGGCTGGCATCAGTGCCAGGACGCAGAAACCGAAGATGTCCATGCGCTTGCGGGAGGCAGCCAGGGCGCCGCTGACAGCGAAAGCCGCGGTTCCCAGCATTTCGAGGCTGTAGACGAAGCTCATGGCTGGACTGTACCGGAAACGGCTTTCGCGGCGTAGAATATCTTGACAGTAAGGGGGCGCTTAAGGACAATCTGCGGCCCTCGCGGACCGGGCTTGTGATACCGGCGGTCCCAATCAGAACACGGTGATGTAGCTCAGATGGTTAGAGCGACGGACTCATAACCCGTAGGTCGGTGGTTCAATTCCACCCATCACCACCAAACAAAGAAATGGCCCCGTCAGGGGCCCTTTTTTGTTTGGGGTTCGGTTGGAATGAACCACCGAAGGTGGTTCACAAAATCGCCGGGAGCGATTTTGAACGCCGAAGGCGCCCGAAGGGTGGCGGCCATGGATGGCCGCCATTAATTCCTCCCATCACCACCATTATCCAAAAACGGCCTGTCAATCAGTAGGTTAGCAAGGCTTTTTCTATGTAACGAGGACCATCTTGGGGGCAACTTTGGGGGTAACTCCTGAACGTGAAAGCTGAGTTGCCCCCAAGAACAGGCGGTCCACCACGAGTTCACGTAAATTAGGTGTTAATCTAATAACGGGTTGCTATTAATAAGGTTATAACCTATTATTGTTAGTCCGATACGAAGGGTATAGACTTCCTATGGCACGAAGACCATCACCAAGAGTTGCTCGGCAAATGACGAGGCAGCTCGATGACACATTGGCGACAGCTGTGCTGCCGCCAAGGCCTCGCGTCGGCTGGATAGCTTCCATCCGACAGGCACTCGGCATGAACAAGACTCAGCTGTCAAAACGATTGGGCATCGCTGTGCCGAGTCTCAAAGAACTGGAGTCGAATGAAGCTAAGGAAACGATAACACTTGCGAGCCTGCGAAAAGTGGCGGACGCACTTGGATGCGATCTGCAATATGTCCTTGTTCCGCGAGAGCCTCTTGAAAGACAGATCGCCAACCGAGCCCTGTTGAAAGCAAGCAGCAAGATTGAGCGTGTCAATCAGTCCCAAGCGTTGGAGGCGTCTGCACTCGAGGCAGATTCATTGTCTCGGGCTATCACAGATCTCGCAAAAGAATACGAAGTCACTCGACCATTCGATCTTTGGAATGACTGACAAAATCACCGATCAACCGGAGGGATCAACACCGCTCGATGACATTTCCGGACTCCTCCGAGACGACATCTCGACAAGAGGGCAACTGGATGAGGCAGAAAGCCTGAATATCATCAATGCCGTCGAATGGTTGGAGAGTGGGCGACTTCCAGATGTGTTCACGGTGGAGTTCTACCTAGAACTGCATTCGCGAATGTACGATCAGGTCTGGGCGTGGGCGGGTACGCCGCGATCGGAAACCGGCGCTCGCTCGAACATCGGTGTGGACCCGGAAATGGTGCCGATGGAACTCGGGCGTGTAGCAATGGAGTACAACCGCGAATGGTCAATACGAGGAGACGAGAAACTGGTTCCATTCATCGCCCGATACCACCATGCCCTCGTGGCTGTGCATCCATTCGACAATGGAAACGGCCGATGGTCACGGCTTTGTTGCGATGCCGTCGTTGACCGTCTGGCCAAACAGCCACCGATAATCTGGGCAACTGACACGCTGATCAGGGATAGTGAAGAAAGAAAAGCATACATCGCGGCCCTGAAGTCAGCGGACGAGTTCGACTACCGCCCGCTCATCGAGTACCTGGTTGAGCGCAACGGTGATCGATAGCCAAACTGGACAGTCAGATCGTGCGCGACTCTGCGCAAATCGAACTGGACCTACCGTGGTGCGTACGAGAAATTCCGGGGAAGATCGGGGCGAATGTGAGATGTGCCGGGAGCGCCAATATCGTCCGCCTACAGCCGCGATTATTAGGGGCAATTCTGGGGGCAACTGCTCCGGCACCTGATTTAAAAGCATTTATTAATCAACTAGATATGAAGCTTGTTCGGTAGCACCCATCACCACCAAAACCCCAAAAACGCCTTTCTAATCAATGTGTTAGAAAGGCTTTTTTCTATCTAGCGAAGACGACCCGGGGGCAACTTTGGGGGCAACTGCTCGCTCCGGAAATTGTGTTGCCCCCAGATTATGTATTTCTCTGCTAAACCTCTTGAAATACAGATTGGACGGTATATCAGCAAATGATATATATTGGTCATGGACGACACGGACCACACACTGCAGCTGCTGTTGGACCTGGACGGCCTCAACTACGTGTATGACGGTGGCTACTGGATCAAATATGCGGTCAGCGTGGCAAGAAGCCCTGAGTGGCCTTACGGCATCAAGTACTCGTTGACGTTGCACGATCGCCAGGGAAATCGAATTTTTGGTATTGATAATGCGCATTCACCGAAGACGCAAAGCGGACCATCCGGAAAGTCGACTCGTCCGGCACCGGCAGATCATATGCACAGAGGCGGACGAATCTATCAGTACGAGTTCGTAGACGCGGAAACGTTGTTGGCTGACTTCGACAAAGGAGTTGTTGCCGCGTTGAAAAAGCGAGGAGTGAATTTATGAAGCAGATCAAAGTGGGAATTATGCCGTTGAAGGAGTTTCAGGCATATACACAGGCGATCGTAACCGGCAAACACAAGCGGAAGAGAGGTGAGCCGAAGATCTGGTTCAATTCAATGGCGTCGCTCGCCCAGGTCTTGTCTGATCAAAACCGTGAGTTGCTTACTCTCATTGCGGAAGAGGAGCCAGAAAGTATCTCCGAGCTGGCGAGGCTGTCTCATCGTTCACAGCCAAATCTGACCAGGACACTCAAGACGATGGAACGCTATGGACTCGTAAAAATGAAGACCGGTGAACGAGGTAAGAAACAACCGTCAGTGCCGTACACTGACATCCTCGTGGATATGTCGATTCGCGATGGCGCTCAATGGGCGTGATGTCCCGCTCAGCTGATTCACGCCGAACAAAGTGGTTTTACTGACTTGAGTCGTGAAGAGATACGCGCCGAAATAAGAGAAGAGTTGCGGCGTAGTGGCGAACTATAGGATCAGCGAAGACGCTAAAGCAGACCTGCAACGAATTTATCGGCACGGAGTTCGAGAGTTCGGAGAAGAGCAGGCGGATCTTTATTTCGACGCGTTCTTCGAGCGCTTCGAGGAACTAGCGGATCCTCGGTCAACAAGACGTCGACCTGTGGCTTTCTCATTGATCCAATCGATAACCTCGTCGGCAGCCCAGCCAACGGCTCGCCGACCGAGTTTTATTTGTCGAGGAAAGTCCCCGCGACTGATCATCTCGTAGATGGTCGATCGTGACAGACCGGTCTGTCGAAGTACCTCGGCAAGGCGCCAAATTGCTGTGCTATGCATTGTCTTTCTCCTTGGAAGTCCAGTTGAGACTGGCAAGGTATGCGCAAACTCGCGCATGTTCGACGGGAAAGACTTTCAATCGGTGAGCGGTTTTCCGAGGAGTGTCATCAGAATCCGACACGCGATCAGGTCGAGCGAATAGAGTCATTATAGGGGAGCCGAATTGCTTCCCTTTGAGGCTCGAATCCATACCGCCCATAGGCTGCTTGCTATGCATCTTCGCCAAGAGACCGGTATTCCTCAAATGAGTCGCGCAGACATTCACAATAAAAGGCAGGATCCGGCATTATTTTTCGGCACGACACGACGTTGACGGATATTTTGTTTTCGTAGCTCATCAGCGACTGGAACAGCCCCACCCCGTGAAACACCGGCCCCAGTCCGAAATAAGCGACCATCCGTGAGCCCATCGAGTACAACGTCTGTTTGCCTATAGGCACATTGGTTATCACGGTGTTGAATGATGGCTGGATCATCTCCGCGAGACGCAGCTTGCCATAGGCGCGTGCCGCGAGACCGGTGGTTGTCGACGGAAGGAAGCCGGCCAATTCCATTCCGACCTCCGGACCCACGGCGAAAGTAAACCGCTTGGCCTCGCTGCTCTCCTCATGCACTGCCTGCAATCGTTCCAACGGGTCGCCGAAATCAGAGCCAATTGGGATACTCAGAACCGAAACGAGATTGCCTTCTTCACCGTACTGGTCATCCTGACGAATTGACACTGGAACCATGGCCACGAGGGATCTTTCAGGCAGCTCTTCTTTCGCTTCAAGGTATTTGCGAAGCGCTCCGCCACAAATCGCAACCATCACGTCGTTGACGGTAGCGCCTTCGCAGCAGGACTTGATTTGCTTTATCTCATCAAGGTCGAACGTCACGGCATCAAATACGCGGTGAGCGCTGACGTTGTCGTTGAAACGAGTTCGCGGAGCGTTGCCTGGCAATCGGATCTGTTTCGTGACGAGCCCCGTTGCCAGACGTGTCAGCGACCTGACGCCGTCATAGGCCAGTCTTCCCAATTTCAGCGGGATCTTCGCATCGTTGACGAGACTCCGCCCCAGCATTTCCAATGACGTTGGTTCTCGGTCGGGGACCCAGGGCGACTCAGCTGGCTCGACTTCGTCATCAGGTGAAAAACCATGTACGGCCGCTGCGATCTCCGCGCCGGATATTCCGTCGATCGCCGCGTGATGGACTTTCGAAACAATCGCGAAGCTGTTCTTGGGAATGCCTTCAACATTATTCAGGCCTTCGATAACCCAGGCCTCCCAAAGTGGTCTGTTCATGTCCAAAGGGCGCGACAACAACCTTGCAGTAAGGATGCACAATTGCCGCCAGTCGCCGGGTTTTGGCAGGGCGATATGGCGCAGGTGGAACTCCAGGTCGAACTCCGGATCCTCAATCCAGTACGGGTGTCCGAGGCTCATCGGCACGGTCACAAGCCTCTGTCTGAACGCCTTGGCCTTGTGGAGACGCTCGTCAAAAAACCTGATGATGTCCTTAAACCCGACGACTCCGCCCGGCGCCGTCGATTGGTCATATATGCACAGGCTGCCGATGTGCATCGGCGTCGCCGCTGTTTCCAGGTAGACAAAGGCTGAATCCAGACCGGATAGTTGCTTCATGGATACTGTTCCTTTTCTTAACTGGATTCTGTAGGTCATCGAGTCGCCGGTCTATCCACGTTTTCCCTTATGAATCAACGTATCGCACCGGCGCAGCAACAGGTGTAGTGTATGTACTTAGACTGCCGTAAGCATGTGTAAATGTCATGATCTATTCAGTGACGAAACGTCTGGAATCTGCCATGGAGGCCGCCACGTGTTATGACGAGTGGGCGAAGGCCGCCAAAGCGCATGATGACAAAAGCGGCGTCACCAAATGGAAGAAGTCGGACGAATCCAAGTACTTTGACTACCAGTCCATTCGACGTCGGCTCCGACGTCTTCGACGACTGCGGAGAGCCGGTGATCTCGTCGGAATTCTCTACGAGCTGAATCAGGGTGTGCACGGCAACATCGATGGTATGGGGCACCCGCGACTCCATGGCAAAGCGCGGTTTGGCACCAAGAAATTAATTGTTGATTACGTTAACGAGGTGGTGACGGCGCTCGAATTGCTGGCGAGTCCGGATGCCGATGATATCCCGTTCGACGAACGCCTCGACTTTTTCCGGCGTGCACAGCACTGCAATGGTTGTTCCGCGCTAATGATGAGCGGTGCGGGCTCGCTCTTGTACTTCCATGTCGGCGTGGTTAAGACACTCTGGGAGCATGACCTGTTGCCTGCCGTGTTGTCTGGTAGTAGCGGTGGAGCACATGTCAGCACTCTTGTATGTGCGAATGCCGATGAGTACCTCGCGGAGCTGTTTGAGCCCGAGAATCTCGTGCTTGAGATCGAGCGAGAACAGGGCCTGATGAAGCACCTGAATCTCCTGAAGCCGGAAGTCGTGACTGTTGACGAAATCCGGGAGGTGCTCGACAGGCTGGTACCGGACCTCACTTTCCTGGAGGCGTATGAACTGACAGGACGACACCTCAATATTTCAATTGCGGCCGCCGAAAAGCACCAGACGTCGAGACTGCTGAATTCGATCACCACGCCAAACGTCTACATTCGTGAGGCCGTGATGGCATCGGCTGCTGTTCCCGGCTTCTTTCCACCGGTCTCGTTGGCCGCGAAGAATGATCAGGGCGAGAGGCAGCCGTATCTGCGGTCACGCAAGTGGGTGGACGGCTCCCTGAGTGATGATTTGCCGGCAAAACGCCTGGCTCGTGTTTACGGCGTTAACCACTTCATCGTCAGTCAGGTCAATCCGCACGTCTTTCCGTTTGTCACGGATACACAAGGACAGAAAAAGAACGTCATGTCCACCGTTCAACGCGTGACGAGAGTAACAGCGCGCGAGTGGATAAACGCAGGCGCATCAATTTTTGAAAAACCCCTCGCGTTCAACTCGACGATCCATCGCCTGAGCAATGTTGCACTGGGCATCATCAATCAGGACTATGTTGGCGACATTAACATCCTGCCGCGTCGCAGATTGACGAATCCGATGAAGTGGCTCGCGCACCGGTCGGTTGACGAAGTGGTCGAACTGATCGGAATGGGCGAGAAAGCAACCTGGCCGAAGATCGAACAAATCCGGGTGCAAACCAAGATCAGCCGAGCGCT
>JARFQY010000019.1 GCA_029287535.1 Filomicrobium sp. | reverse complement strand
TGGCGGCTGGGCCGGCATCGGTCTGGCAGCTGGCCTGACGAACCCGACCGATGGTCTGGGTGCTGTCGGTGGCTACGCTGGCCTGAAGAACTACACCGCTCTTGGTGGAACTCTGACGGTCTTCTCGCTGCCATAAGCTGACTGCGAGTGAAAAGGGCCGGCGCGGGGAGACCTGCGCCGGCTTTTTTTTCGCACTGTCCGCGATTAGAAACGCTGACGTCAGCAAAAGACAATCTCGATCGGTCCGGATTGATGCAGCGAGCGTTTAATTACCGAGGTTTAATTACCGAATTGTCGCAAGGTGCTAGCCATTGAAGAAAAGCTGAGGCACCTTTAGTAAAAGCTCGAAGATGTTCTAGAGTTCTGCTAAGGCGGCGAAACGAAGCGCCATGCCATGAACATTAAGCCGTGAGACACTCAATCTGTGTGCGGCATCGAAAAAAACGTGACCAAAAAATCCTGATGGAGGGAAACGCGTGACGACGACTTTAAGATTAATCTCGGCAGGCGCCGCACTGGCGGGAATGCTGCTGATAACCGCCGCTCCGGCCGCTTTTGCAGGTCCGTTCCTGTCGAGCGAGGGTGGCAAGGTCTCCGGTCCAGACGCCGAGTTCGACGAGGACGAAGGCAAGTGGCTCCTGGAGGAGTCCGGTGAGCCGACCTACCACATTAAGGATGACGGAACGATCGACTTCCTCACCTATCGCGGGTTTCAGCGCTATCACTCCGAGTGCCACGTCTGCCATGGGCCCGAAGGTGTCGGCTCGACATACGCTCCGGCGTTGACCGATAGCCTGAAAACGATGGGCTATGACGACTTTGTCGCCGTCGTTTCAAGCGGTCGCATCGTCAGCATGCCCGGTGGTGGAGAATCGGTGATGCCAGCGCTTGGCGATAACAAGAACGTCATGTGCTATCTCGATGGCATGTATACCTACCTTAAGGCCCGCTCGGACGGGCACCTGCCGCGGGGACGCCCGCGCGGAAGGGACCCGAAGCCGAAGGCGCTCGGCGAGTTTGAGAATGAATGTGTTGCGGGCTGATTTTCGCGCAGCGATCGTCACTGCGTTCGCGATGACCGTGCTCGGCGGCGTTGCCGCCGAGGCGGCCGAAGGTGCCCGCGCCGACCTTGTTAATCGCAGCGTCCTGCGCGTCTGTGCTGATCCGGCGAATGTTCCATTCTCCAGCGACGACCCAGCCAAGCCTGGTTTTGAAAACAAGATTGCGGAAATTGTCGCGGACGAACTCGGCGGCATTCAGGTTGAGTATACCTGGTTCCCGCAGGCTACTGGCTTCATTCGCCGTACGCTTTTCGCAAAGGCATGCGATCTGGTAATCGGCTATGCCCAGGGCGATGAAATGGTGCTGAATACGAACCATTACTATCGCTCCGCCTATGCGCTTGTTTACAAGAAAGGCGGCGAACTGGACGGCGTCGTGGAGCTTTCCGATGACCGCCTGAAAGGCAAGCGAGTCGGAGTTGTCGCCGGCTCACCACCGGCAACGATCCTCAATCGTGTCGGCTTGATGCATACCGCCAAGCCTTACCAGCTGTTCGTCGACCGGCGGTATGACTCGCCGACCGAGCTAATGCTCAAGGACCTTCGCTCGGGCGACATTGACGTCGGCATCCTCTGGGGCCCGAACGCCGGGTATTTTTCGAGCCAGGACGGCAAGGACGATATCGCTGTCGTACCATTGCTGAAGGAGGGGCGGCACCCGCCGATGGCGTTCCGTATCACCATGGGCGTGCGTCAGTCCGATACCCAATGGAAGCGCGAACTGAACGACATCATTAAGAAGCGTCAGGGCGACATTGATCAGGTTCTTCTTGATTTCAACGTCCCGATCATCGACGAGAAAGACCAGCAGATCACATCGGCGCGGACTTCGCAGTAGGACCTGCAAAACGCCCCGCCGCTTCGACAACCTGGCCATGCGGCGGCCGCTTTGCCGGCCGCCCATGACCCGGGAGCCAAATATCGCCCTTGCGTTCTCCCGGTAGCTTGAGTAAACGACTACTTCCCGTTCGCCCGGCGAGCTCTTGGCTGGTTGCCATGGGCCCACACCGCACCGCAACCGCGGGCAGATCACGGGGATTCTGGAAAGGGCGCTTAGCTCAGCGGTAGAGCACTACCTTGACATGGTAGGGGTCACTGGTTCGATCCCAGTAGCGCCCACCATTCGCTAAGCCCCGCGAAACAAGACTTGGACGCATCTCCGCCAATCCACTCCGCTATCCAACTATTCCCTTTCCTTGTCCACGTCTGGACAGAACTTCTCGAAGATCATCCGTTGTTCCCTCTATGACCCACCCTTGCTCGCGCAACTCAGGCAGGGGACGATTTTCCTCTTCAGGCGTGATGTCCATGATCTCGGGAACCCCAGCTGAGAAGTGAGCGCCAAGATTCGAAAAGCCAGGCCTGGTCTCGTTAGGCTGTAAAAATACAGCCTTGAGCGGGGTTGGGTCCGTGATCACCCGATTAGAAGAGCGGCCGTTGCCCGCATGGCCCACGCTTCCTGTTCGTAGCGTGCGCATTCCTCACATATTTCGACAAAGTCGCGTTGCCAAGGCGAACCGGCGGCGCATCGCCA
>JARFQY010000005.1 GCA_029287535.1 Filomicrobium sp. | reverse complement strand
CTCAACTGTATCGCCCCCCGCATCAGATACACCGAGTAGAACGCCTCGCGTCACGCTGCGTGCTGAGCTAACGGCGTCGCCACTAGCGGAGCGAGCGGCAGCCATTGCTTCCTGTGTCTTCGTGACAGCTGTATCGAAAAGCTGACTTGCCGCCGGACCTGGCTCCCGCAAGGTTCGGGCAACTCCTTCCCGCACAGCTTCGGTCAATTTGTCTTCTGCTGCTCCGACTGAGATCGCCTTTTTGGCGATTGTCTCTTTGAACTTAGCCTCTGGCGACTGCCGGGATTTGGCTTTTGCCTTGCTAGGCCTTGTTACCTTCGAACTCGGTTTCTTACGTTTTGTGCTAGATTTTGCAGGCATATCGGTCGTCTCTCGATAGGTTACAGGAACCAAGGGCGGCTATCACAAGCAGTCAGGTCCCCCTTGCCAGCCAAGACTCTGTCGCTAACTTCGCATCGCTGGCGTCACAAGGGAAGGTCCTGTGAAGCGTATTTAAAGATGCAAGCTAGATACACCGCCTTGGTAGAATTTTGCGGGGGGCAACAAAGGCGGGTCCCCTTGGACGTAGCGCGGGAGATCAATCATGTTTCCCTTCGGTTTCGCGGTCGGGTTTGTTGCCGGTGCCGCAGCAGCTGCAGCATTCGCACCACAGCTTACTAGGCAAGCCCGACCAACGGCGAAAGCCGCGCTAAAGGTTGCGCTTACGGCCCTGCATGAGGTTCAGGTTCGTGGCGCACAGACTGTTGAGGCGGCCGAGGACCTATATGCTGAGGCGGAGGCCGAAGTGAGCGAGGAGATCCTACAAGCTGCCGCCGCGAATGACACCGTCAGCGGTGACGAACGGCCAGAGTCTCGGGCGCATGAAGCCAAGTTGCGCAACAAACCGGCAAGATCGAAGCCTCACAGATCGACGGGGCGCTGGGCTGCCGATATCAAAAAATACGTTCCGGATGCCGATTTAAACGCCGTTGCCGGGATTATCCGGCACTGTGGGATTGCTCTTCAAAGTAGGGATGCCTCGCTCGTTGCTTTCAGCAACAGGGCAGAACTGGATCGGGTGCGCGACAAATTTTTGAGAAAGAAGCTCGGGTTAACTCAAACAGACGAAGAGCTTAATGAGGCGATCAGGGCCGTTGGCGATAAGATGAAGGGCGTCAAAGCCAAAAATCGGGTTACCGTCTACTATCTCTTGGCCGATCATTTCGGAAAGCTGTCCCTCTTCACGTAGTCGGATGAGAATAGCTTGTTGGGACTGATGGCCGCTAATGGCCACCTGTTGCGGCTAGGATGAGGGGCTGGCACCCTTAAGCAACCTCAGCAGTTTAGACATCCACGGCGGTGCGCCGCGACTTTGAGGGGCCAGACTGTCACTCACTTGCGACGAGCCCCCCTAGTGGTGCGCTCGACATGGTGACCAGGCCGTGCGGCACGCCTCGGCTTAACTTTGGCCGCACGCTTGCGCGGCGACAGCGGTGCCTTCACCGCCCTCTTCTGTTTGTTCTTTGGGAGGTGAAGCTTGGCCAGATAGAACAGTAAAGTCGCTGCCTTGACAGCAACAGCGCGGGCTTCGCTGATTGACGTGGTTGTCTCTGCGTCTCGCTGAATCTCTTTCGCAGCTTTCATAATTTGCATTGGAGTCATTTCTCTCCGACGCTCCTGGAGATACTTACGCAGTTGCATTAAGCCGCGCTATGGCTCGCCATGACTATATCCGCTTATCCGACGGGCTGCGCCCTGGGTGGCGGTCCGAAGCGATAAACCGCATCCGGCCGATCTCCGCTATTGGCGCTGAGCAGACGTCAATGCGGAAGCCCAAGATGTCTGCTTTCGGGTGTAAAGCGGTCGTGGCCGAGTTGCGTTCTGACGTCGGCTAATGGCCCATAATGGACATTAATCAATGGCTCTGCCAGTACACTCATGTCTGCCCACACCATTCCCTTGGTATGCGCCCTCCTGTGACCGAGACATTATTAGAGAAATCGCCGAAGGGTGGTACAGCCCAACGGGGCTGGACAGCCTTCGTTTCTCCACACGCGACGTGCATGTAAGTACTGGTGCAAACGCACCCGATGAGGCTCTCATCCAATCAAGCAGTTGGAAATTGAAGACTGACTGACGCTCTATTGGCGGGGTCGCGTTGTTTGCCGAAGCAACCATTAAGTAAAACTCCATGTCGCGACTAAGCAAGCAGCCAGCATCCCCTAATCAGTCAACTGCAGGCGCTCAAAGACAGACGGCCGCTTCGTACATGGTTAAACATGTACCGCGCGCTACCAAAGGTGAATTGGTATCCGACGTCATCCGTTCACTTCGTGGCGAGAAATTCGACTCTGCAGATGCGGTTTTCGTGACCGATGCCGATGGAAAACTCGAGGGCATCGTTCGAATGAATGATCTGCTAGCAGATGGGGATCGCCGGATCGATGAGATCCTCATGCCACAGCATGAAGCCGTGGTCCCGGAGGACGATCAGGAGCAGGTTGCCGTTCTTGCGGCCCGGCTGGAGATGATTGCCGTCCCGGTTGTCGACGAGAATGAACGGTTCATCGGCGTGGTTCCTCACGAAGCGCTGATGAAGATCCTGCGTGAAGAGCATATGGAGGACCTACAGCGCTTGGCAGGCATTACACTTCACCAGCACGGACCTGAAGTTGCACTCGATGCACCCTTGCGGGATAGGTTCCGCCGC
>JARFQY010000363.1 GCA_029287535.1 Filomicrobium sp. | reverse complement strand
CGACGAGGACATGACGTCGGCACTGGTTACCATGACGCAGAAAGCGTTCGGCTGCCTCGGTGTCGTCGATAAGAAGGGAAAACTCATCGGAGTCATTACCGACGGCGATTTGCGCAGAAACATGGGCGATAAGCTGCTGCGTTCGAAGACCGGCGACATAATGACCAGGAAACCAAAATCCGTGACACCGGGGACCCTGGCGTCCGCCGCCCTGGAGACAATGAACGCTAGCCGCATCACGGCACTGTTCGTCGTCGACAAGGGCAAGCCGGCCGGCATCCTGCATGTCCACGATATGCTGCGGGCTGGCGTCGTCTAAGGATTGGGCCAACTCGCTTGATCCGCGACTCAGCTAAGGCACGCTCCTAGCTCAAGAAACGCCTTTTTGAACGCAAGAACGGCCTGCCAACTCGGCAGGCCGCTCCAGCCAGGGTCGCGCTACGATGGCTTAGTCGCCCTGGAAAACAGGGGCGTACGGTCCGGCTTTGCCGCCATAAGGCGTTGCTTGCACTGCGCCGACGGTGCCCGCGGCCGCAAGACCTGCGATGAGCGTGGAAAGTGCAATCGTCTTGAGGATCGTTTTCATCGTGTGTGTCTCCCGTTGGTGTTACATCAGTGTTCGACTGATGCACGGACACTAGGCTGGGGTCGCCCGACCGCTTGTTCCCCGCGAAACACCACACGGTCACGTGTTCAAATGGTGAACTCGTCATACTCACGTCGACGGAACATGCGATCCAAAGCGCCCGCGAACCTGGGAGACACATCATGATCGCACGCCTGCTTGCTATTCTGCTTGCCGTTATCCTTGCCTTTGCCGCCTATGTCGCGCTGATACCTGGCGAATTTTCGGTGGAGCGTTCAGCGGCTATTGCAGCGCCGCCCGAAGCGGTCTTCAAAAACGTCAATAACTTGAAAAAGTGGGATGACTGGTCGCCATGGGCGAAGCGCGATCCGAATTCGAAATCGGCCTACGAGGGACCGGAAGAAGGCCCCGGGGCCATTTTCAAATGGGATGGCAACGAAGAAGTCGGCAAGGGGCAGATGACGATCGTCGAAAGCAATCCCTCTGAGCGCATTGCCATCAAGCTGGAGTTCGAGCGACCGTTTCCAGGTACCAGCGATGTCGGTTTTGCCTTCAAACCCGATGGCGACGGTACAAATGTCACCTGGAGCCTCTCGGGCGAGCAGGGGTTCGTGGAGCGGGCGATCATGCTCGTCATGGGCCTGGATATGGATGAAATGATCGGCAAGGAGTACGAAACCGGACTGGCGAGCTTGAAACGCATTGTTGAATCGGAGCAAGCCGCAGCTCAAAAAGATGAGGGCTCGGCTGCACCGACCCCTCCGGCTGAGGTTCAAACTCCGTAGCTTGTGCGCTCAACGCCCGGCGCCTAGGTGACGCCGCAAGGTCAGTAGCCGCAACAAGTCGTGGTGGATGTCACAGAATTCTGGGGTAAATGTCGGCCAGAACCATTTGCATTCGACACTGGGCGGACTACGACTTTGAAAAACAATGACCATCGTTTCAATCGCTGGCGGACTAACGGGGCTTCCTCAAACGATGCGTGAATTGAGCTTTGTGACGCCCACCGATCCCGCGTGGAAGAGATGGCTGATCGCTGCGATCGAAGATGTATCAGGCCGTCGCAAAATCCTGCCGCTGTATCTCCAGTGGCGCAAGGACTACGTCGGCAAGTCTCCCCACATGATGGGGGACGGTCTTGATCTGATCAATGTCGACTTGAAGATCCACTCGAAGTCGCCCTGGCCGCCAAAGTTGCCTGAGGATTCAGGCTTGGTGATGATCGCCAACCATCCCTTCGGCATCGGAGACGGAGTAGCGGCGCTGGCGCTTGCTGAACAACTTGGCCGGCCCTATCGCGTTCTCATCAATAACGATCTACTGAGGGTTCCCGAAGTCCGCCCCTACGCCCTTCCGATCGACTTTTCCGAGTCCCGTGAGGCGATCGAAATGAACCTGCGCTCCCGGGCGGAGGCACGGCGTTTGCTCAAGGAGGGCGTGACGATTGTCATTTTCCCATCCGGTGGCGTAGCGACTGCCGCCAATCCCTTCGGGAAAGCCGAAGAACTGCCCTGGAAGACATTCACCGCGCGTCTCGTTCAGCTTGAAAAGGCCTCTGTCCTTCCGATTTTCTTCGAAGGCCAGAACAGTGCGCTGTTTCATGCCGTAAGCCGGTTTTCCCTGACGTTGCGGCTATCGCTTCTGGTGTCCGAATTTCGCTACATGCCAGGCTCGACTTTCAACGTCCACATCGGCGAGGTGACGCCGTTCGAAAAACTCGAGGGCAACACCAACCGCTTGGAACTCACCCGCGAACTCTATCTGATGGTGCGCCGCCTCGACCCGGCGGCCGCCGGCAAGTCCAACAAGGAATTGGAACCGACACCCGCCGACGAGCGGCCGACCTATCCCTGGGATTGATGAAAAGGGAGCCGTTTACGACCCGTCGGCAATGGGTAGCCCGTTGTCCTGACCCCACTCCGCCCAGCTGCCGTCATAAACGCCAACATCCGGCTGGCCAATGGCTGCGAGCGCCAGCGCTAGGATCGATGCGGTGACACCGGAACCACAGGTGGTCACCATCGCCCCTTGCGGTTCGACACCAGCTTGCGCAAACGCTTCCCGGATCTCGGAAGCCGATTTGAGCGTTCCATTCGGATTGATCAGCTCGGTGTAAGGCAGGTTCCTCGCTCCAGGCATGTGTCCCCGTCTTAGTCCCGGCCTCGGTTCCGCCTCCTCTCCGCGGAAGCGTGCCGCCGGGCGGGCATCGATAATTTGGCTGTTACCTGCGCGGACGTAGCCTTTCATATCGTAAAGGTCAGCCACCAGCGCGGCATTGAATCTCGGGGTGAAGTGCATACGCGCGCGCTTCCGTGCCGGTCCATCCTCAATCGGGCGTCCCTCGTCCTTCCACTTCGGTAGTCCGCCGTTCAACACGGCGACGTCGTTATGCCCCATGGCGCGCAACGACCACCAGGCGCGTGCCGCCGAGTAGATGCCCGTGGAATCGTAGATCACAACGCGGACACCATCGCCTATGCCCATCTCCTTCATGCGGCTCGCAAACTTGACGGTCGAGGGAAGCATATGCGGCAGGTCACTCGTTTCGTCACTAAGCTCGTCGATATCGAAGAACTGCGCGCTCGGTATATGCTCGGCCAGGAATTCCCGGCGTCCGTCACGGTTCATCGCGGGCAAATGCCAGGAGGCATCCAGGACGGCAAGATCAGGGGCTGAGAGGTGCTCGGCCAGCCATGAAGTTTCCACGATCGGTTCGCGGCCAGTCGTTGTCACTATTCGAGTCCTCCCATGGCTCACTTCTGGGTTTGTCTGGATCACGCAAACAGACGTTTTGAATTCATGCGGCCTCTGGGTCCGTGAAGACCTCTGGCAATTTTGGACCAGGCCCTTCCAGCCAGTCTGGCGTCGGCAGACCCTTTTCACGCAAGAATGTAGGATTGAAAAGCTTGGATTGGTAACGCGTACCGTAGTCGCAGAGGATTGTGACAATCGTTTTACCCGGCCCGAGGTCCTTTGCCAGACGGATCGCACCGGCGACATTGACACCCGAGGAGGGCCCCATGCACAACCCTTCCGCGCTCAGCAGCTCGAAGGCCTGCTCCACGGCTTCCGCATCCGGAATCCGATAAGCCTTGTCAACGGCGACCCCCTCCAGATTGGCAGTAATGCGACCCTGGCCAATGCCCTCTGTGATCGAGGAGCCTTCCGACTTCAGCTCACCTGTCGTGTAGTAGCTATACAACGCAGCCCCAGGCGGGTCGGCAATACCAATCGTGATGTCGCCACGCTTGGCTTTGAGCCCCATCGATACGCCGCCGAGCGTCCCGCCGGAACCGACCGCACAGATGAAGGCATCGACGCTGCCCTCCGTGTCCGACCAGATTTCTTCGGCGGTGGTCTCGATGTGGGCCTGTCGGTTGGCGACGTTGTCGAACTGATTGGCCCAGATGGCGCCCGCCGCCTCGGTCTCATTCAAGGCCGCCGCCAGCCGGGCGGAGTACTTCACATAGTTGTTGGGATTGCGATACGGGACTGCGGGCACTTCGACCAGATGAGCCCCCAGCAGCCGCAAAGTGTCCTTCTTTTCTTGGCTTTGCGTCTCAGGAATAACGATCACCGAGCGGTAGCCCATGGCATTGGCAAGGACCGTGAGGCCGATGCCCGTGTTCCCTGCCGTACCTTCGACGAGTGTGCCGCCGGGCCTCAAAGTACCCTTGTCGACCGCGTCGTTGATGATGAACAGCGCCGCCCGGTCCTTCACCGATTGGCCCGGATTCATGAACTCCGCTTTGCCGAGAATCGTACAGCCGGTCGCCTCCGAGGCGCGACTCAATTTGATGAGCGGCGTCCTGCCGACGGCCTCGACCACACTGTTCTTGATCTGCACGGGAAGCCTCCAGGATGAGGGAGCTGCCGGCTGTCGTCCCCGGCTAAGCGGCATTAACCTAATGGCTGCATACGCCGCTCGCAACATGCAGCCAATTTCGAAACCCAACTGGCTGTGCGCTGCATCCCCGTTTCTCGGGGTCTCAAGCAGGGCGCGTGCACCGTGCGGAGACGGTTCTTAACCAGTGGTTAACCAGCCAAGCCTACCCTCGATTCCAAATCACAAGCTGGCGAAGGGCGACCGAGCGGGGGCGCGGTCCAGAGGAACCACAATGACAATCAAGAACCTCGTCAAAATCGGGCTTGTTTTCACAGCCATTGCTCTTGCTCCGGCTCTGTCGCTACCCGTGTCGGCAGCAGGCATGACGGGACAGCTAAGAGACACATACTTTCCCTCAATCAAGGGCGTTACACCCGAGGCCGGGCCCTGCTACTTGCGTGCCGACGTCGGCTATTCCCTATCCAATAGCCCCGATGCCGCCGGTATCCGGCAGTCTACGTTTGATGACTCCTGGCTCGCCGAAGTTGGCGGAGGCTGCGGCTCTGTTTCGCGCGGCTTGCGCGCCGACCTGCTGTTTGGCTTTCGAGGCGATCGCGACTTCAGCGGTGTCGCTCAGAGCGGTTTTGGGCCGGCGAACACTCCGCTGACGACCTCCTTGAGCAGCTACACGCTCATGCTCAATGCCTATTATGATTTCGGCCGCATTCGGGGCTTCGTGCCCTACCTGGGCGCCGGCGTCGGTGCAGCGTTTCACACCGTTGACGATGTTTCAGTCGCTGGTGGCCGCGCTGAGGGCGGCGACTCGACAGCATTTGCCTGGGCCTTGATGGCGGGCCTCGGCTATCAGGTTTCCGACCGCGCTCTTCTTGACCTGGGTTACCGCTACATCGACATGGGGAGTGCCGATTCCGGCGGCTCTGCTACCTCTGCCCGGCGGATCGAGCTGGACGGAATTTCGGCGCATGAATTCAAGCTCGGGCTGCGCTACCACTTCGGCCAGTCTTCAAGGTGCTGCGACTACGAATCCTTGAAGTGACCCATGCTGGTAATCAGCATAAGCCGTTCACACTGAAATGATCCCGCCGGGCTAACCTATTGAACCTTGATCTCAGGCTAGTTGGCTGAACCCCATTGATCTTGTGGTCCGACGACCGATATATGGGCGTCTTAGGCGTGGTGCTCTGGCTTGGAAGCCCTGCGTCTTCCAGAAGATTTGATGCGTGGCAGTCGCCCCCAAAGGTGGGTGCATTGCGCGACGCATCGTGATAAGCACGCCGCTCCGGCGGAACGGCCCGGCCGCGGGCGTGGTGGAATTGGTAGACACGCCAGATTTAGGTTCTGGTGGCTTAGCCGTGGGGGTTCGAGTCCCTCCGCCCGCACCACAGTTGCCGCTCAGGGCAGTAGGCCACCATCAATGCCGGAGCAACGCACGCATCGGGCAGCACGGACAAACACAAATTGGAAGCTAAACATAGCTCAGTAGGTCGAGGCTAATGCAGATCAGGGAAGTGAATTCGGAAGGACTGAAACGGGAGCTCGAGGTGGTCGTCGCCTCTGGTGAGCTAAATGAACGCTTTCAGGATCGCCTCAATCAGATCAAGGACACCGTCCAGCTTAAGGGCTTCCGCAAGGGTAAGGTCCCCGTTAACCATATTAAAAAGCTCTACGGCAAGTCGGTGATGCTGGAGATCTTGAACGATGCCGTGAAGGAAACGAGTTCGAAAGCGATCGAGGATCGCAAGGAGCGTCCTGCACTGCAGCCCGACATCGTTCTTCCTGAGGACCCCGACAAGCTTGACCGCATCCTGAATGGCCAGGACGACCTCGCCTACTCGTTGTCCTTCGAGATATTGCCGGAGATCGAGCTCACCGACTTCAGCCAAATGAAACTAGAGCGCTGGGCCGTCGAAGTTGCCGACAAGGATCGCGACGAAGCCATCGATAAGCTGATTGATAACAACCTGAACTATGAGGTCGAAGAAGGTCGCGCCGCCCAGGACAAGGACCGGCTAACCATTGATTTCGTGGGCAAGATCGACGGCGAAGTCTTTGAAGGCGGTAGCGCTGAAGGCATCGAAATTGTGCTCGGACAGGGCCAGTTTATTCCAGGCTTTGAGGGGCAACTCGTCGGTGGCAAAGCCGGTGAGGATCGGACCGTCAACGTGACGTTCCCGGATGAGTACGGGGCCGAGCACCTGCGCGGCAAACAGGCAACCTTTGATACGAAGATCACAGCTGTCGCCAAGCCCGAGCGTCCCGAAGCCAACGATGCGTTTGCCCAATCTCTCGGTGTTGAGAGCTTCGAGAAGCTTCAGGAGCTTTTCACTCAGCGCATTGCCGACGAATACGGGCAGGCCGCACGCAGCAAGCTGAAACGCGAGCTGCTTGATGCTCTTGAGGCGGCCCACACGTTTGAGTTGCCGCCAACCCTCGTGGATCGCGAATTCGAAGACCTGTGGAGCCAGGTTACGAGCACCATGGAGCGCGCAAACGAGACTTGGGAGGACAAGGACGAAACCGAAGAGGAGGCCCGCGAAGAGTATCGCGGGATCGCCGAGCGGCGCGTGCGGCTAGGGCTCGTTATTGGCGAAATCGGAGAACGCAACAAGATCGAGGTTGGCGAAGAGGAACTGCGTAAGGCGTTGCTGGAAAAGGTCCGCCAGTTCCCTGGCCAAGAGAAGGTCGTTTACGAGTACTATCAAAAGAACCCGGGGGCGGTGGCCGAGCTGCGAGCACCGATTTTCGAAGAGAAAGTCGTTGATTTCATTCTCGAATTGGCCAAGCCGACCGAGCGGAAAGTCACCAAGGACGAACTGCAAAAGGCACTGGAAGACCTGGAAGAACAAGACGGCGACGCACAACCCTCGGAATGATCTGCCAACCGCTTCGCTTCCGACAATGTCGGGCGGCCAGGAGGCGGATCATGGTGGCAGGAATGCCGTTGGGCGGGCCAGAATCTGGAGCTATGAGAGCAATGCAAGAACCAATTAACACCCTGACCGCAGGGTTCTTTCCCATGGTCGTCGAGCGTGAAGCCGGCGATAAGACAGGTTACGACCTGCCCTCGCGCCTTTTGAAGGAACGCATTGTATTTGTCACCGGCGTGATCGAGGACCATATGGCCACGTCGATTTGCATGCAGCTTTTGTATTGCGAAGCCGACAATCCGGACAAAGAGATCTCCATGTACATCAACTCACCAGGTGGTGTGGTGACCGCGGGCATGGCGATTTATGACACCATGCAGTTCATAAAACCCAAGATTGCGACACTGTGCATTGGGCAGGCGGCTTCTATGGGCTCGTTGCTGTTGTGCGCCGGTGCACCGGGTATGCGGTATGCGCTGCCCAACGCACGTGTCATGGTTCACCAGCCCTCGGGTGGTTTTCAGGGCCAAGCTTCAGATATTGAGCGTCACGCTGAAGACATCATCAAGATGAAGCGGCGTCTCAATGAAGTTTACGTCCAGCATACCAACCAGGATTATGAAACAGTCGAGCGAACACTTGATCGCGATTACTTCATGACGGCAGAGCAAGCTAAAGAATTCGGCTTAATCGATCGGGTTCTGACCAAGCGAAGTGATGTGAATCTTGGCTCTCCCGCCGACGAAAAGCCTGCCAAGGATGGTGAGTGATACCGATGTCTGCCGACCGGTTTTAAGCGGTAGCGGGCTTAAGGACTTAGGCGGGGCAGCTCGGATCTTGGTTTGCCCCACTAGCACTCGATTGCTAGGCTAATGGTAACGTTTCTGAGACGCATTTGCGCCGCCGGCCCTGATTTCGGTTAGGGTTCGTATTCTAAGGCCTGACAAAAGTCGCAAATCGGTTACACTAGGGCATATGCGTAACACATGTTGGCGGTTACATAACCGATCCACGAAGGGTTTAGCTGAAAGCCCAAACCAATCTTGATCTGCGGTGCCGTGGCGTGCTGAGATCGCGAACAATGGAATGAGCCTCCTGGTTGGCCGAGCTTTCGTGTTAGTGCCGAGCCGTACATCACCGGTTAGTTGAGCTTTTCCTCCGCCGGTAGAAATTCCGACAACGGGTGAGACGACAGAATGGCGAACGAAAAAAACACCCTGTACTGCTCCTTCTGCGGAAAGAGCCAGCATGAGGTTCGCAAGCTGATTGCTGGGCCGACCGTGTTCATCTGCGATGAATGCGTCGAGCTGTGTATGGATATCATCCGCGAGGAGAACAAGAACACGCTCGTCAAGTCGCGCGACGGTGTTCCCACTCCAGACGAAATCTGTTCAGTCCTGGACGGTTATGTCATCGGGCAGGCGCACGCAAAGCGTGTTCTGTCGGTGGCGGTTCACAATCACTACAAGCGTCTGAATCATTCCTCGAAGAGCAACGACGTCGAACTTGCCAAATCGAATATTCTTCTGGTGGGTCCGACAGGTTGCGGCAAGACGCTGTTGGCACAGACGCTGGCACGCATTCTCGATGTGCCCTTCACCATGGCCGATGCGACGACGCTTACCGAAGCGGGTTACGTCGGTGAGGACGTCGAGAACATTATCCTGAAACTTTTGCAGAATGCCGACTACAACGTCGAGCGTGCCCAACGGGGTATCGTTTACATCGACGAAGTCGACAAGATCTCGCGCAAGTCCGACAATCCTTCGATAACCCGTGATGTGTCGGGTGAAGGTGTCCAGCAGGCCTTGCTCAAAATTATGGAGGGCACCGTCGCTTCGGTGCCGCCGCAAGGTGGGCGCAAGCATCCGCAACAGGAATTCCTGCAGGTCGATACGACAAACATTTTGTTCATCTGCGGTGGAGCTTTTGCCGGCCTCGATAAAATTATCTCGGGCCGCGGCAAGGGAACATCCATCGGCTTTGGCGCTGACATCCGCGGACCCGATGACCGTCGTGCCGGCGAAGTCCTTCGCGAAGTCGAGCCGGAGGATCTGCTGAAGTTCGGCCTGATCCCTGAGTTCATTGGCCGACTGCCCGTGATCGCCACGCTTGAGGATCTCGACGAGGTCGCCCTTGTCCGGATTCTGTCCGAGCCCAAGAACGCATTGGTGAAACAGTATCAACGCCTCTTCGAAATGGAGGACGTTAAGCTGACCATTACCAATGAGGCACTGCGCTCGATTTCGCGCAAAGCAATTGAGCGCAAGACAGGTGCTCGAGGCCTGCGTTCCATTATGGAAGGCATTCTCCTCGACACGATGTTCGATCTCCCCAGCCTAAAAGGTGTGGAAGAAGTCGTCATCGGTCCCGAGGTTGTTGAGGGCGGTGCGCGTCCGTTGCGTATCTATACAGAGCGCGCGGAAGAGACCGGCACCACGGCCTCCTGAGCGAGCGCATCAATTCGAGACGAAAAAAAAGGGGGGCGTTTGACCCCCTTTCTGCCCAACTATTGATGTTGCTAAATCGCACCCCATCTAAGGTGGTCTGCACTTGCCGCTTTGCCATCAGCACCGCTTCTTAGTTACAAATGGGATAGCCGCGCGCTGATCCGCGTTATCATCCAGCTCAGCAGCGGCGTCGTAGTCAGTTCGACACGAACCGGGCAAGGCGGCAACGCGAACGCGATTTGCCTAGAGACGTTTTTAGGTACGGCCTTGAGTTTAGGGGTACCTTACGGCGGTCAGGAATGTAGGTCGATCGCGCTAACCCTAGCTGCGTGCTCCCACGCAAATCCAATGGAGATTGGGCGGACCATGAGCAATAAGCTGACAACGAAAGGCGAAACGGGCGGTTCGGAGCTGTTTCCGGTCCTGCCGCTACGTGACATCGTCGTCTTTCCCTACATGATCGTACCGCTCTTCGTCGGGCGCGAGAAATCCATCAACGCACTCGAGGAAGTCATGCGCACGGACAAGCACATCCTGCTTGCTGCGCAGAAGAATGCTGGCGACGATGATCCTGATGAAGACGCAATCTATGAGGTCGGGACGCTGGCCTCGGTGCTGCAGCTCCTGAAGCTGCCCGACGGTACCGTCAAGGTTCTCGTCGAAGGTACGTCGCGTGCGCGCATCGGGGCGTTCACCGAAAACGAAGAATATTACGAGGCATCCGTCGAACGCATCGACGAAGAAATCGGAGCCGAGGAAGAAATCGAGGCGCTTGCACGATCGGCGATTTCTCAGTTCGAGCAGTACGTCAAGCTCAACAAGAAGATATCGCCTGAAGTTCTTGGAACGATCTCGCAGATCGAAGACTACTCCAAGCTCGCCGATACCATCGCTTCGCACTTGGCGATCAAGATCGCCGACAAGCAAGAGATCCTCGAGGTCATGACGATCTCCGATCGGCTTGAACGCGTCTACACCCTGATGGAGAGCGAAATTTCCGTTCTCCAGGTTGAAAAGAAGATCCGCTCGCGTGTGAAACGCCAGATGGAGAAGACGCAACGCGAGTACTATCTGAATGAGCAGATGAAGGCCATTCAGAAGGAGCTTGGCGACACCGACGACCGCGACGACATCGTTGAGTTCGAAGAGAAGATCGAGTCCACAAAGCTTTCGAAGGAAGCTCGTGACAAGGCGATGGCCGAACTCAAGAAGCTCAAACAGATGAGCCCGATGTCGGCGGAAGCCACGGTTGTGCGCAACTATCTCGATTGGCTGCTGTCGATCCCGTGGGGCGTCAAGGGCAAGGTCAAGAAGGACTTGTCGGAGGCCGAGCACATTCTCGACAACGAGCACTACGGTCTCGCAAAGGTCAAGGAACGGATTCTCGAGTATCTTGCCGTCCAGAACAGAACCAACAAATTGAAGGGCCCGATCCTCTGTCTCGTCGGTCCACCGGGCGTCGGTAAGACCTCTCTTGGCAAGTCGATCGCTAACTCGACGGGTCGTGAATTCGTACGCATGAGCCTCGGCGGTGTGCGCGACGAAGCCGAGATCCGAGGCCACCGTCGGACCTATATCGGTTCGATGCCGGGCAAGGTCATCCAGTCGATGCGCAAGGGCAAAAAGAACAACCCGTTGTTCCTGCTCGACGAGATCGACAAGATGGGTTCGGATTTCCGTGGCGATCCGGCTGCAGCTCTGCTTGAGGTTCTCGACCCTGAGCAGAACTCGACGTTCAACGATCACTACCTTGAAGTTGACTACGATCTTTCGAACGTCATGTTCGTGACGACAGCGAACACCCTCAACATCCCTCCAGCTCTGCTCGACCGCATGGAAATTATCCGCATCGCGGGTTACACCGAGGACGAAAAGCTGGAGATCGCTAAGCGTCACCTTCTGACCGAGCAACGCCAGTCGCACGGGCTCGAAGAGGGCGAGTGGCAGGTGGAAGATAGTGCCATCGTAGAGATCATTCGTCGCTACACGCGTGAGGCCGGTGTTCGCTCCCTGGAGCGCGAACTGGCAAAGCTCGCACGCAAGGCGGTCAAGGAGATCCTGACCTCGTCTAAGACCTCGATCACGGTCAACCAGGACAACGTCGCGGATTATCTTGGCGTTTGGAAATACCGCTATGGTGAAGCCGAACTCGAAGACCAAGTTGGCATCGTGACCGGCTTGGCCTGGACCGAAGTCGGTGGCGAGCTGCTCACCATTGAAGGCATCAAGATGCCCGGCAAGGGTAAGATGACCGTGACCGGCAACCTTCGCGACGTTATGAAGGAATCGATCCAGGCGGCCAATGCCTACGTGCGTTCTCGCTCAATCGAATTCGGCATTACGCCGCCGACTTTCGAGAAGAACGATATCCACGTCCACGTGCCGGAAGGCGCGACACCCAAGGACGGTCCGTCCGCAGGTGTGGCGATGGTCACCGCTATCGTTTCGGTGCTGACCCAGATCCCAGTCCGCAAGGATGTCGCCATGACGGGTGAGATCACGTTGCGGGGCCGCGTCTTGCCGATCGGCGGGTTGAAGGAGAAGTTGCTCGCAGCATTGCGCGGCGGTCTTAAGACGGTCCTCATTCCTGATGAGAACGCAAAAGACCTCGCCGATATCTCCGATGAAGTGAAGGAGAAGCTCGAGATCATTCCCGTCTCCCGTGTCGATGAGGTTTTGAAGGCGGCGTTGGTGCGTATGCCGGAAGCTATTGAGTGGGACGAAAGCTCTGAGCAGGCGGCAGCTCCGGTTGCCGGCACAGACACAGAGGAAGTCGGCGACGACCGTCCTCTGGCGCACTGACGAAGAGGCAACCTCATCGTCTTTCGCAGTCTGATTTGAAACACGCCACTCGGCGTTTTGGCCCCCGCGGACATCCCGCGGGGGCCTTTTTGTTGCGCAATCCGAGCCAGGTGCGTCGATTCTCCAGTGTTTTCGGGGATTATCGCCGCTTTTCCCTCTTGACGCTCCTAGTTTTGGGCGTTTCAGTCGGGGCTCCATACAAACGACAAGGCCCCACCGACCTGAAACGCCCGGCTCACGGGCTTGAGATCGGCAAAGGCGAGGTCAAAGGACAGGAAAGAAATGAGCAAAAAAGATCTGGTCGACGCCATCGCGAAAGAGTGCGACATGACCAAAGAGAAGGCGAACATGGCGGTCGATGCAATGCTTGGCCACATCAAGAAGACAATGAAGAAGGGCGAAGAAGTACGTCTCCCGGATTTCGGAACCTTCAAGGTCACGAAGCGAGCAGCCCGCGAAGGTCGCAATCCCCTGACGGGCGCGACCATCAAGATCGCCGCTGCGAAAGTCGCCAAGTTTACTCCCGCCAAGGGCTTGAAGGAACTTCTGAACTAACGCACCTGCGTTGCTACTTCGCTGGCGACGCAAGTGAAATATTGGAGGGGCTTCGGCCCCTTCTTGAATTCGGAACTCCGGTTTCGCGAGAGAGTTTCCCAGGGCCACAGCATTTCGTCGGCTCGATTGGAAGTGCGATCAAATTTCAACGCTCAACGGATCACCAACATGGCTAGAAATGAAAAGACCTCCAAGGCGATTGCCTCGATCGCCAGCAAGGCGCTGAAGGATCCTAAGTCCGTCACGCAAGCGGAAATCAAGAAGCTGGCGGCGACCGCGCTGACGCAGGCCGCCGACAAGCCTAAGCCGGCAAAGAAGGCTCCGGCGAAAAAGGCGCCCGCGAAAAAAGCTGTCGCCAAGAAGCCCGCAGCCAAGAAGCCCGCGGCTAAGAAGCCGGCGGCAAAAAAGGCGGCAAAGAAGCGCTAACCCAGCGGTTGCCACGCGTCAGCACACGCGATAATCACATGCCTCGACATCGGGGCGGTTAGCTCAGTGGTAGAGCGCCTCGTTTACACCGAGGATGTCGGGAGTTCGACCCTCTCACCGCCCACCATAGCCCAGTGTTGGCAGCACCGATCACTGCGGACTTTTCGCCACGATCAAGCCCGCGAATCAGTTCATCCTGCGTTCAATTGCAATCTGCGAGGGTCATTCCGTCGTGGATAACGCTTCTTTGCCACTCTGCCCCCGCGCTCTGATCAGCGCATCATCCACATGGCGGACAGGCAACCTGGAGATCGCAGCATGGATGATGTCAAGGACAGTAATTCGGCGCCGGTAGCTGAGCAGGGCAATCTTGCGGCAAGTCCTGAAGCCGACCAAATTGATGGAGGCGTCGATGCTCTGGTCGAGAATTTGCGCGCCGCCAAGGAGCAGTTCGAGGCTCTGGTGGAGACCAGCGAAATCTCAAGTGGCAGCGCCCCTCAAGCCGCCAACAAGGTTGGCCGATCCGCCGCTTGATTGGACCGCTCATCTTGCTTGACTTGGTCTGATTTTACCCGTACATCGAGCGGCCTACAAAGTGCGCTAGTGATAGTGCGCTTTGCCCATGCGGGCGTAGCTCAGTTGGTTAGAGCGCCGGCCTGTCACGCCGGAGGCCGCGGGTTCAAGTCCCGTCGCTCGCGCCATTGATCCCAATGGCGTGATTTTCTCCCCTAGACATCAATTTCCTTAACCGGTCGCATCACTCGTTGCAGGATGCGTGGGCGCTCTCGCTCGACCGGATTGCGCCTAGGATTTCGAGAACGCTTCACAAATCGTTACACGGATCATTTACGAAGTGAGGGTTCTCCCCTCTACTGATGGCGCGTTACGTGCCCAACCCCAATCCTGGCGAGAAAAATGGGGGCGAAGCGCGCCTTTTGCCTACAAGAAACGGGGTGTTCCGCGTTGGTACAACCCAAGCCGGGCCCAAATCCCATCAGCTCCCCGACCAAAGAGCGACACGCTGGCCTGTTTACGCCCCGGCGATTGCGTGTTTCTTTCAGAGCCTGTAGAGCCATAACGCGCCAAATTTGCTAAAGAATAGGTGCTCACGTGTACGGGGCTTCCGGTCCCATGGCGCACAAGCAGGCAGGGCGAACCGATAGATGAACCAACTTCTGCTCGATTATCTCCCGATCGTGGTGTTCCTAGGGGTGGCGCTGATCATTTCCGGGGCATTGGTTATTGCCCCATTCCTCGTGGCGATGCGCAATCCGGACCCGGAGAAGGTGTCCGCGTATGAGTGCGGCTTCAATGCGTTTGATGACGCCCGCATGAAATTTGACGTCCGCTTCTACCTAGTCTGCTTGTTGTTCATTATCTTTGACTTGGAGATAGCCTTCCTGTTTCCGTGGGCGGCTGCATTCCGTGACATCGGTTTGTTCGGCTTCTGGTCAATGATGATCTTCCTCGCCGTGCTGACCATTGGCTTCATTTACGAGTGGAAGAAGGGAGCCCTTGAATGGGATTGATCCTGCCCCCTGAGTTTCAACTCGACAGGGCCCGCGAAGGTGCCGCGGGTGCGGCCACCAGCGCCGATCCCTATTTTACGGAGATCAACAACGAGCTCGCCGACAAGGGCTTTCTCGTTACAACAACCGACGACCTGATCAATTGGGCCCGTACCGGCTCGCTGATGTGGATGACCTTTGGGCTCGCTTGTTGCGCCGTTGAAATGATGCAGGCATCGATGCCGCGCTATGACCTGGAGCGTTTCGGCTTTGCCCCGCGTGCTTCGCCGCGCCAATCCGACGTCATGATCGTCGCTGGAACCCTCACCAATAAGATGGCGCCGGCAATGCGCAAGGTCTACGACCAGATGCCGGAACCGCGATACGTCATCTCGATGGGTTCGTGCGCCAACGGCGGCGGCTACTACCACTACTCCTACTCGGTGGTCAGAGGCTGTGACCGCATCGTACCGGTCGACATCTACGTTCCAGGTTGCCCGCCGACCGCTGAAGCGCTGCTCTATGGCGTCCTTCTTCTACAACGCAAAATTCGCAGGACCGGTACGATTGCACGCTAGCACTTGCAGGCTACGGCGCGCCCAGTCCGCATGAGGAGACGCCCATGCGCCAGGACAGAATGGAAGAAACGCTCGAGGAACTGGGCGATTATCTATCGACCAAGATGGCGACCGCCTACTTGGGCTCGCAGATGGCGCATGGCGAACTCACCGTCAACGTAATGCGCGAGCAGATCCCGCAGGTGCTGAAGTTCTTGAGGGACGATGCCCGCTGCCGTTGTGAGGTATTGATCGACATCTGCGGTGTGGACTGGCCCGGTCGCGAAAACCGTTTCGATGTCGTCTACCACCTGCTGAGCCCGCGCAACAACCTGCGGATGCGCGTCAAGCTGCAGACCAACGAGACGGCCGCGGTCCCAAGCGCCATCGACGTCTTTTCGGCGGCCAATTGGTACGAGCGTGAGGCCTACGACATGTACGGCATCCTGTTTTCCGGCCATCCTGATCTGCGTCGCCTCTTGACCGACTACGGATTCCAGGGACACCCACTGCGCAAGGATTTTCCGCTGACCGGCTACGTCGAGGTCCGCTACGACGATGAGAAGAAGCGGGTTGTCTACGAACCCGTAAAGCTCAATCAGGAATTCCGCTCCTTCGATTTTGAAAGCCCATGGGAAGGCGCCGATTACGTGCTGCCCGGAGACGAGAAGGCGAGCACCGCTGGTGGCAAGGGCTGAGGCCGATGAAACAGACGCTTCAGCCGGGCGTCAGCGCCGAGTTTCAATTCACGGTGCCGGCAACGAAGACCGTACCGGCTCTCTATCCGGAGGCCTCTGAGTTCCAGGAGATGCCGGCCATATTCGCAACTGGATTTCACGTGGGTTTAATGGAGTGGGCGGCGCTCAAGGCTCTGGCACCTCACATGGAAGACGGCGAGGGCAGCCTCGGAATCCATATCAATGTCTCGCACTCGGCTGCGACCCTGCCCGGTCAGACGATCACTGTTACGGCGGAATGCACGGCTGTCGAAGGCCGACGCATCACGTTCAATGTCAGGGCCCATGATGGCGTCGAGCCAATCGGCGAAGGGACGCACCAACGCATGGTCGTACCCTGGGCGCGGTTCAAGGCCAGGGTAAATGGCAAAGCCGCCGCGGCTGGTGTCGCGGGACTGGAGTAAACGGCGGGAGTAAGTCTCGGACAATTCCGCCAACACGGGACGAAGGCACATGAGCGTGAACAAGAGTGGTCCTGGCGATGAACGCCTCTCGGGCAACTGCCTGTGCGGCGCGATCACGTTCACTGTTGACGCAGACGGCGGGACAGTTGGCGCCTGCCATTGCAAGATGTGCCGCAGATGGTCAGGTGGCGTTCTCCTGTCACTGGACTCTTCCAACTCGATGCAAATTGATGGCGAAGAGAACCTCGCCATCTACAAGTCATCCGAGTGGGGCGAACGCTGTTTCTGCAAAATCTGTGGCAGCAATCTATTCTGGCGCATGCAATCCTCAGAGCATGTTTCAGTTATGGCTGGCGCCATCAACGAGGAAGACCAGTTGACGCTGGGGTCGCAGATCTTCGTTGACAGAAAGCCCGGCTACTTCGAATTCGCCAACGAGACGA
>JARFQY010000326.1 GCA_029287535.1 Filomicrobium sp. | reverse complement strand
GGGAAACGGGCGCCGTCGGCGTCAACCGTCATCATTGCCGCCGCGCCTGGCCATCCATTTCTTTAGATTTTCAGCGATCGCAGACTGCGCCTTGGCGATGCGCTCACCGGCTGGATGAGAGGACCGGGCGCTCTTTTGAGCTTTCGGTGCTGATGGCGGCTTCTTGGCTGAAGCGGGTGCGGGATGGTCGCCGGGGGCCAGGTCGCGTGCAACCTCGGCAGTGAAGCGTGCCAAGTCGCCGCTGGTCAGGGGTCGTGCTGCTTTTGCGATCGCCTCCAAAAGGGGATCGAGCCATTCCGCATCAGCCTTGGCGAAGTCGTGCAGAACGTAACCCGAAACCAAGTCCTTTCGCCCGGGGTGCCCAACCCCAATACGGACTCGGATGTACTCGTTGCCCAAATGTGCCGAGATCGATCGTAGGCCGTTATGGCCCGCGTTGCCGCCGCCTGCTTTCGCCTTCAGTTTTCCCGGGGCCAAGTCGATTTCGTCGTACAGAACGATAATGTCTTCCTCTGGGATTTTCAGGAAGCGCGCGGCCTCGCCAACGGACTGACCCGACTCATTCATATAGGTTTGAGGCTTCAAAATAAGTGCGCGCTGGCCACCGATGCGGCCCTCGCTGACAAGGCCTCTGAAGCGCTTGCGGTATGGCGCAAAGCCGTGCTCCTCGGCAATTTTATCGACGGCGAGAAACCCGACGTTGTGCCGGTGGCGCTCGTACTTGCGACCAGGATTGCCGAGTCCGACGATGAGCTTCATGGGCAAGCTCCCCATTGGCGCGGCCGGCTAGTCGCCGACCGCAACAATCTAGTTCGCAGAGTGGGTTATTCCTTGCTCTCTTCGGTCGCCTCGGTTTCGGTTGCGGTTTCTTCTTCTTCGGTACCGCCCGAAGGCCCGCGGCCAGCAATGGTGGCGACGGTGAAGTCGCGATCCTGAATCACCGGCTTGGCGCCGTCTGGCATGGGCAAGGCTGACACGTGGATCGACTGGCCAATTTGCACGCTGGCGAGATCCACCTCGAAGGCCGGTGGAATTTTGTCATACGGGACCCAGACCTCGATTTCGTGGCGGACGATATTGAGAACTCCTCCGCGCTTCAAACCGGGACATGTGGTTTCGTTCTTGAATTTTACAGGAACCTGAATTCGGATGAGCCCGTCCTTACCGATACGCAAGAAGTCGATGTGGATTGGCGTATCCTTCACCGGGTCAAGTTGTAGATCGCGCGAAACGACGAGCTGCTGGCTGTCGCCCACCTTCAACTTGAAGACCTTGGCCATGAACTGGCCCTTCAGGTACATCTTCCAGACTTGATTGTAATCCAGTGAAATCGTTTCCGGCTCTTTCTTGTCACCATAGATGACTGCTGGCACCCTGCCTTCTCGGCGAGTCTGACGCGCGGCCCCCTTACCGACACGTCCGCGGGTGGCAGCTTCGAGCTCGATTGTCTCAGTTGCCATTTGCTTGTCTCCATAAACCACGTGCGGGACCCGACCGATTGGTGGGTCCCGTCAATAATCGCGCATCGGCCTCCAAGGGTGCCGGACTGCGCGCTCACACAGATGTTCGGTGAGGCCGATGCTTATAGCCTCAGGGGGCGTGAATGGCAATAAGGGTGCAAAGGGTCGGTGAAAGGCCCGATTTGGGTCAATCGGAGTCGAACAGGCCTGAAACGCTTCTTTCGCGCGACGTGCGCAAGATGGCCTTGGCGAGCAGTGGGGCAATGGAGAGCACATCCACATTGCGAGCGGCACGGACCACTTCTGTCGGGATAATGGTGTCCGTGATCACCAACGAATTGATCTTGGAATTGCGGATCTTTGTCACAGCGCCGCCAGACAGAACGCCGTGGGTGATGTAGGCGTCGACCTCGATGGCACCGTCATTGAAGAGTTCCTGGGCGGCACTGACGAGCGTTCCTCCGGAGTCGACGATGTCATCGATGAGAATGCACCGCTTGCCACGGACATCACCGATCACGCTCATGATGCTGGCTTTTCCTGGTGCCTCGCGCCACTTGTTACATATGGCAATCGGCACCTGTAGGCGGTTCGCCAGCTCCCTGGCGCGGACGACACCACCGGCGTCCGGTGACACAACCATCAGATTATCCGTCGAAAAGCGGCGACGAATATCGTGAACTATGACCGGAGCGGCATAGAGGTTGTCGGTCGGAATGTCGAAGAAACCCTGAATCTGGCCGGCGTGCAGGTCCAACGTTAGGACCCGGTCGGCCCCAGCCCTTTCGATGAGGTTGGCCACGAGCTTCGCCGTAATGGGGGTGCGCGGTTTGGGTTTGCGGTCCTGGCGGGCGTAGCCGAAGTAGGGAATGACAGCGGTGATGCGGTTGGCTGATGCGCGCTTCAGGCAGTCGATAAGAACCAGTAGCTCCATCAGATTGTCGTTTGCCGGGAACGATGTCGATTGGATGATGAAGCAGTCTTGGCCGCGGACGTTCTCGTGGATTTCGACGAAGATTTCTTTGTCAGCGAAGGTTTCGACATGGCTCTTGGTGAGCGGGACGTTAAGCAACTCGCTGATCGCTGAAGCAAGAGGTTGATTGCTGTTACCAGCCACCAACTTGAGATTTGGCGGCGGATTTACAGAGTCTTCGCCTTCAAAGGCATCGAAAGTCATACGCTCAATCCCTAGACGACCGTGGCATGACAGGTCTGTAACAAGCTCATCGGTACGGTGTAAACATCATGCGAAATCAATCCGGTCGACAACAGTGTTTCATTGATAAAACAGTCAGTGCACTATGAATCTATAAATGAAACCCGGCCAACGAGTAGCTGGCCGGGCTTGAAGCGTTAACGCATCGGCAAATCCAGGCGCCGATTAGTTGATCTTTGCGGTCTTGCTCGGAAGCAGCTTGAGGATGCCTTGAGCAGCCGCAGCGGCGGCCGCATCTGCCGTCTTACCCCAAGAACCATCGAGTGAACCGGCCGGGATGCTGTTCTTCTGGGAGACGGTTCCAAGTGTCTTGCCCTTCGGATCCTTAACATCCCAATCGATCTTGATCTCCTGCTGCCCCTTCACGGCCTGTTTGAGCGCCACGCGGCCCTCAACCCGGTAGGACTGTGGGGTCGGTGCCGCTCCAAGCGCCACACCGCTGCGAGACAGCTCGCCGCGTATGGCCCTCGTTAGCGATACCGATCCGTCTCCCGGAGCGCCTTTCACGCTTGGAACAATGGCATTGACCTTGCCACCGATGCTGCCGGTGGTGGTCCCTGTCACTGCACCAGCTGCCGTGGCGCTGGCCTGCTGGATCGATTTTTGAGCAGCAGGAGCTGTGTTCTTGGCCACCTTGTTTGCGCTGGCCTGTGCAGCCTGCGCGGCGCCGGCGATTGCCGGTGCGGCTGCTGACTGGGTCGGCAACCAAGTGGCTAGTGACGTGGCAACCTTGTCAGAGATTTTGCCCATTAGCGCCGGATTGACCGAGGCCCAAGGGTCCTTGCTGGTGCTGGCCGCCGCTATTTCCTCACCACTTATGCGATTGAC
>JARFQY010000196.1 GCA_029287535.1 Filomicrobium sp. | reverse complement strand
GGTCTTTGAGACAGGGTGAGGTTCCTTCGGAGAGAGGTTCTGGATCACCTGCTGCGTTGATCTAAGCGGCTTGCTTTACGTGTCGCAAGCGCCGCGTTTCGAATGTCTTTCATTTGATCCTTTCTCTTTCCAGTAGGATGGTTTGGCCGCGCCCGAAGTAGACTTCGGCGGACGTCAGATTACCGACTGATTTTAGGTCGCGAGCGCCCGCGCCGCATCCATGTCGACAAGTTCCGGACGGAGTGCCTGAACGCTCACTGGTTCCTGAGCCTTGCCGATGCGCGTCGTAAATGCGAGCTTTGGCGGAGAGACTATAATGAGGTCCGGCCACACAGCGCACTTGGGTATCAAACACCGTCAGCGCTGCTGGGTCGCTCACCGGCAACGAGCCCGCCATGAGCGATAGAGCCGGAAAATTCTAGCTCCGGATGGTCCAAGAACGGGGTCAAGTTCAGGTGGCCGGATCCTAACTTAGACACTGGCACCGTGATTGGGGGCAGGCCAGTTAGAGGAGAATGGTGCTACCATCCGGTTTCTTCACATAGACGGCTGTAGGCCCCAAGAGGCGTTTGCCGATGGCAGCGATCTCCCGAATGCTCTCGTAACTGCCGGAAACCATCAGGATTGCGACTTCTTCCTTGACGATCTTGTTGGACGGATCCATCCAACCGCCTTTGCCACGATGAATGGTGAAGCCCCCGCAGCTTTTCAATGACGCGTCTTCGAGAGCGGCAATCGCAATCGCGATATCGACGTCGGTGTTTGGCGCACCATTAGCCTTGGGCCCCAGGCCAAATACGAGCGTGTACTCAGTGTTACTCATGGTGACTATCCTCAGTCGAGGGTGACAAAGTCGGCCACTGTGGCGCTCTCTCAGCCGGCGCGCAAGACCACTTACATCAAAGATCTCCTACTCGTTTCGACATGCGACTACGGGGATCGCGGTCAGGTCGATCTGTCCAGCCATGGGGGGACCCCATATGTTGCAAACTTCCGGCGCGTCGCTCTACGGATATCCCGGACGGTCTTGTCTGCGCTGCCCGGACGGCGCTCATTCCTGTCAGTCGTTGTCTCCCTCCTCGGGGTTACGATGAACCGGAAAGTCTCTCTTAGGCAATCAGCTCAATCTGTCCTGTGAGCGCTGACGGCGGACAGGGGCAGGTCAACTCCACTGAGCCGCTCCTTCAACACCAGATCAGCGCTTTGCTTTAACTTAAGTAAGTGGTAGCGTAGACTTGTAGGAAGATATTATACCAGCGGTTCGCGCACCGCATGCTTGGTAAAAGCCGTAGGCAGAGAACTGCTTCAGGATCCTATCACCCTATTTCCAAGTGGATATCACAAGACGGCCCGATGGGCCGTTAAGGAGGCTGCCATGACTATCAGGGCGCACGTCGAGCATTTTGCAATTACCGACGAACTTTTTAACGTTTGGCATCAGACGGCAGACGGCCTGGGTAATCAAACTCAAACGTTGAAATTAAAGCTGGCTGACATCGCTCGCTATCCAAGCCGACAGGCTTTCGCCAATGCAGCCAAAGTTGCCCGCACAATCGAGCAACAGTCAAAGGGCGATCAGCAGCAGTTGGCCAACGCGCTTGCCACGAGCCTCGAGGCCGCTGCCGGGAACTAAAAAGGAGAGTCCGCACACTGCCCAGATCCGTTGTGAAAACTCTGTGCCAGCCTCGCACCGTTGCGCCTAGCTAGTCAGCGGTTCTAAGAGATCACCATCCGTCTAATCATGAACAATTGTGCCAGCAAGAAGCAGGTGAGCGCCTAGCGCGCCGTTCCTGCATTCGAGCTGCAAACCGCTGAAAACACATAAAGCAGGGAGTTTAAAATGTTCCGATTTCTTTTGTTGGCCACGGCTCTCGTGGCAGGTTTGGTTTCTCATGCGATAGCTGGCGACCCCGATAAGAAAGCAGTGTCTGAGGCCGCGGCCCCCGCCGGTTCCACTTCTGGAAATCCATTCACAATGGAGAACGCCCGCGAGCACCTTCTTCGACAGGGCTACACCGCCGTTTCTGAGTTGGTCAGGGACGAAAGCGGCAAGTGGGTCGGCACCGCTACAAAGAACGGTAAGAGCGTGCCAGTCGCAGTTGATGTAAAGGGTAGCGTTGCGAATTGAGCAGTGGACGTAATAGTTTGTCGACCTTGGTCTTCAATCACCGACAGCACAATTTTAGCGATATATTGGCTTTGAGCATCAGCCAAGTACGAGACATGAAAGTAGAAACAAAACTACTGTTCCTGATTGTTCCCCGTCAGCACTCACGAGGTAAGCGTATTGGACCCAACCCTCGCATCTCCATACAGGCCAGCGGCGCGTGAAGAGCCGCACATCGAGGCCGGACACACGTCAGCACCTGACCACATGCTCACCGAAGAAAAGAATTTGCTTGCATTTACCAGGGCGTCCACACACGTCCGCCGCAGGCCGCCTTATGCGCCCGCTGGCATTCAGTCATGATGTCCCCCTGAATTTGAGCGGGGTTCGTGCAGATTGCAGGAAGATCAGCGGCCATTGCCTACACGCTGATTGAGACAGCCAAGCTCAACGGCGTCGATCCGCAAGCCTGGCTCACTGATGTTCTCAGCCGCATCGCCGATCACAAGATCAATCGAATCGACGAGTTGCTGCCTTGGCGATATGCTCAGCAGAGATGAGAGAGGACGAACGCCGGACGCTCACGATCGATGAGGTTTGCGTTCACGAAATTCTGCCTCCAGGCCATTGAAGGTATCGCCCTTCAAAAGCACCGCTTGTTTACACAACTCAGGCCTTGTGTCGAAAGCAATGGTGCTAGGCCGTGCACTCATTAAAGTCACCGGATCGGTGATCCGCGAGATGTCCGCTTCCGAGTGAACTTCGGACGGGGCCGCGAGACGCACGAATGTCGCAGACGGGCCAATACCGTCGTCATCCGAACACGCACTATCAGTCGTCGCGTATGCTTCTAGCCACACTCACGTCACGCGGCTTACCCAAACACTTGCCGCGGCACAATTCATTCGGTCGCAATTTGACCATTAGGGCTTTGCGTTTTCTGGAATAGTCAGACGGGTCAAAGGACTCGTTATGCCAGGGTCTTGAGGCGCGTCGCCCTCCTGCGGCTTATCGATCTGCATACCTCTCAGAAACTTGAAAAGATCGCTATCGGTGCTGAGAACGAGCGTGGTCCCTTTGGATATCATGTCCTTGTAAGCCTGCATCATCCGGGTGAACTCGTAGAAATCCACGGCCTGACGGTCAGCATTATACGCCTTCGCATAAATGTCCGCGGCCGACGCGTCGGCGACGCCGCGTATTTCCTCCACGGCACGATAGGCTTCGGACTGGATCTTGTTCAGATCCCGCACCCGGTTGCCACGTATTCGTGCCGCTTCGCCATTACCTTCGGAAAGAAATCGCTCAGCAATCTGGCGCCGCTCCGAGATCATGCGCTCGTAGATCTTGGGCCGCACACTTTCATTGTAGTTTATCCGCTTGAAGCGGATGTCGAGTAGCTCTATCCCGAAGACGCGAACCTTTTCCGCGGCCGCCGCGAAAATCTCCTGCTCGACAAGGGCGCGCCCCTTCTGGATAGCAACCAGCGCGCCAATGTCCTGCGCGAGTTCCTCCTTAGTCAGTAGTGTATCCCGCAACGGTGTCCGACCCTTGGTCGTTCGAATGATCTCGATGAGTTCATGCTTGGCGACGGCATTTCGGGTCTCACTCCCAAGAATGTCGTCAAGGCGCGACTGGGCGCTGCGCTCGTCGCGCAGGCGCAGAAAGTATTGCAAGGGATCCGTGATCTTCCAACGCGCGAAAAGATCGACCGAAATGTAAAGCTTGTCCTTGGTCGGCATGTCGGAGGGATTGCCGTCCCATTCCAGAACCCGGCGATCGATCCGGTTGACGTCCTGAATAAAGGGCAGCTTGAGCTTGAGGCCAGCCGTCGTGATGGGGGTACCGACTGGCTTGCCGAATTGAGTTATGATGGCTTGCTCGACTTCTCCGACAGTGTAGATGGCGGCCGACGCTGTTATGACGCCTGCGACCGCGATCCCGGCGACCACGAATGAAATGGTCTTCATTGCTTCTCTCCCGGTTGCCGATCGAGGTTCAGGAGCGGAAGGATGCTCCTCGTCGAGCCGTCGACAATGATCTTGGATCGAATGCCCGGCAGAACGTCTTGAAGAGTTTCGATATATATCCGCCGCCGCGTTACTTCAGGCGCCTTCCGGTACTCCGACAAAAGCGCAGTGAAGCGTGCGGCATCGCCTTCGGCCTCGTTAGTGCGCTTCAGCCGGTAGCCATCAGCTTCGCGGATCCTCTGATCCTTCTCACCCTCTGCCAGGGGGATTACCTTGTTGTATTCCCGGCGTGCCTCATTGATGAGCCGTTCCTTTTCCTGCTGCGCCTGGTTGACCTCGTTGAAAGACGCCTGCACGGGCTGAGGCGGGTTGATGTTTTTCAGCTGAACCTGGTCGATGCTGATGCCCATGGCATATTTGGTGGCCAGGGCCTGCATCTTCAGGAGAGCCTCGTTCTCGATCTCCTGTCGGCCGACCGTGATCACTTCGTCTACAGTCCGGTCGCCGACCACCTCTCGCATCACCGATTCCGAGACATAGCGAAGGGTTGCGCTCGGCTCGCGAACCTCGAACAGGAATTTCCGGGGCTCGGAAATCCGATATTGCACCACCCATTCCACGAGGGCAGCGTTGAGATCGCCCGTGACCATTTCGGTCTCGCGGCGTCCATCGGTTGGGCTCTGGTATGGATCGGTCGCGCCAGGGGTCGTGAAACCGAACTCCTGCTTCAGTTGGCGTTTCACCGGCACAACTGTCGCGACATCGACTCCGAGGGGAATCTTGAAATGAAGGCCCGGCGAAACCTCTGCGTTATATTTTCCGAAACGCTGGACGATCGCAACCGAGTCACTCGGCACCGTGTAATAAGACGACCAGATCCCTAACGCTGCTACCGCTAGCGCGGCAGCGATCAGAAATGTCTTCGCGGGCGGTCGCCCAGACGGGAAGTAATCTTGCAGTCGCTCCTGTCCCTGCCGAAGCAAGTCGTCGAACTCGGGCCGAGCGTTCGTCGGCTTACCGCTCCATGGTCCACGATTTTCCCTGCCGTTATCTTGATTGGGCATTAGAACTTCAATCTCTCTTTTGCGCGTTCGCCAGGCTCAACAAAACAAACTAGGCTTCAGTGGGACGCGTTTTTCGGCGCAGCGCTGTCCGGCTTTACCGGCATGCCCTCGTTCTCTGCTATCTGGACCGCGTGTTCCGTCAGCACGGCTGTCTCAACGCCATTCGGCATTGGCAAGGTAAGCTTAAGCAAGGCCGCGGCAGCGAGCGCATGTTCCTTTTTGTGGTAATCACCGCGAAACGCGCCATCGACCCTTATCTCCCAGATCCCGTTTCTCTCTCTGACCTCAACCCGGTCTAGATCCCGAGGCGCGGGTCGCTGGGCAGAAAGACCTGATGGCCCTCTCTCTCTCGGCGATTGGTTTTGCTCGATGGGTAATTTCGGTTTCGTAGACTTGGGCGCTCTCGCTTCTCCCATGAGCATCACGGCTCGAATGAACTCTTCTGCGTACTCGTCGGAACCTCGGTAATCGTGCTCGTGTCGTGCCATACTCATCGGTTCCACGAACCGCTCTCTTAGATGGTCCACGAAACGCGGCTCGGTGCGGGACATGTAGGCGATAAGGGCTTGAAGAACCCTTTCATGCGCGAGCACACGCCGTTCGAGTTCGGTTGTTTCGGGGAATTGCCTCGAAGGCGTTTCTACGTCTGTCATGATTTGTTTTCTCCGTAATGGATAGAGTGTGATTTTTTCTGAAATGCTACAATTCCGGGCGCCCTAAGGCAGGCCTTTTCGATGCCCTGATCCATGGCGGCGGCTCCTGGAACCCGTTGCCCAGCCGACTGCGAATGGAGTATTGCGCCGCTGAGACGTTGAGGCCGCCCGAATCGTCGCCAGCTTCTCTGTCCGATCCGGGTCATTTCGAGGAAGGCCAGCACCATCGAATCGATTGCGGCTTTACGTACCATCACTCGGGTATCTGCGATTCCGCAGGCTACGCATCCGCACCAGTTGAAACCAAACACACCGACTAAACCCGGGCCGATCACGGCGGCACGAGTATCGAATTTGGATCAGTCGGGAGTTTTCATTTAAAGTTCTCCCCGCGCTACTCGTGGCATTCCCACACTCGGACGGTAATCCTCACTCTATCTTACCGGGACGGACCATAGTGATGAACGGCCTCAAACTATAGGACGATCAGGAGGAGAGGTGTACTAACCCATGTAAGTGCCCGTGAGGAATTTAGGTTGGGCGTAGTTGCCGGTCGTGTGTTCGGTTTTAGCGGTCTGCTAGAGAGCCCCGGCCGGTGCACGATAAGCCCTTGGTGCCGGGCTCTCGCGGGACACGCGTGGACTGATGCGGGGCGCACGCGCCCTGATCAAACAGGAGGAACATCATGAAATTTCAACTCAACACGGATTCAAATATCAAGGGAGATGATCGCTTGGCAGAAGTTGGCGAAAATACCGTGGTCGCGGCCCTGGGACATTTGAAGCACCGCCTCTCGCGCATCGAGGTGCATCTGGCAGATGTCAACGCCGCTAAGGGTGGCGATGATGATATCCTCTGCACTATCGAGGCGCGTCCCGAGGGCATGCAGCCTCAGACCGTCACTCACGCCGACGCAAATGTAGAAGCAGCCTTGCGTGGCGCAGCGAGGAAAATCCGCAACCTTCTCGACAGCGAATTCGGCAAGCTCGCGCAGCGGTAAGACCCTCGGGTCGCGGCAGGGCCTCAACTTCATGACCGCTGGCGATTCCCAATTTCTCTGCCTGCGGACATCGATAAGGAAATTCAATGTGCGCTAACCTGTGTCAGTGCAACAGGAGGGGCAAGCCATCACAGTGTATGAGTGCCGCCAAATGTTGGCGGAAATTTTTCCGAGCATGTGAATGGCATCACGAGTTCGCTGATTTTGAAAAATCTGCATAGATCTCGTCTTTATCTGCTCGGAGCGTCCCGGAAAGGACAATCCAATGTCAGCTGAAACGAATAAGACCGCCGAGAAGATGAACTCCGT
>JARFQY010000016.1 GCA_029287535.1 Filomicrobium sp. | reverse complement strand
TCTCAGGGCAAGGAGATTAATCCAATGCAAAAAACCATCCTCGTTACCGGTTCCACCGACGGCATCGGTTTGGAAACTACCAAGATACTCGTTTCCAAAGGCCACCATGTTCTGCTGCACGGACGCAATCCCACGAAACTTCAAGCCACCGAAAAAATGCTTTCCGCATTGCAGGGTGTCGGCAGCGTTGAGAGTTACGCCGCCGACCTATCGCTCTTGGCCGATGTCGAGGCCCTCGTCGAATCGGTCGCCCAGAAGCACGCGAGGCTGGATGTCCTGATTAACAACGCCGGCGTCTACAAAGTGTCAAAACCCGAAACCGAACACGGGCTGGATGTTCGCTTCGTTGTAAATGTGATTGCGCCTTATCTGTTGATGCAACGGCTTATGCCGCTCTTAGTGCCAGAAGGTCGCGTAGTGAACGTATCTTCGGCTGCCCAGTCTCCCGTCGACCTCGGCGCGTTCATCGGCAGAGTGCGTCTCGCGGATCAGGCTGCTTATGCCCAGAGCAAACTTGCGCTGACCATGTGGTCCAAGCATCTGGCTGATCAGTTGGGCACCAGTGGCCCCATGATCGTTGCCGTTAATCCCGGTTCGTTGCTCGCCACAAACATGGTCAAAGATGCCTATGGCATCGATGGCAGTGACATCAGTGTAGGCGCCGACATTCTAACCCGTGCGGCCCTCTCCGATGAATTCGCCAATGCCTCGGGGCAGTACTACGACAACGACGCTCGCCGTTTCGCTCCCCCCCATGTCGATGCACTCGACCAGCGAAAATGTGAAGAAGTCGTCCGTGCCATCGAAACGTTCTTGGATCAACTGAGGGCATAAGACCGGCCAACCCCACGCAGCAAACCGGAGCCGCTCCGCCCGTGTGCCTTCCAGAGACGAGGTTTGGGACTTCTGATCGCTAGCGGAATTGCAGTCCTGGCAACGGTCAAGTTTGGCCGATGTTATCCTTCATGCTCGCAGCGCGGACCTTCCTCATACACCTTACATTGGCCGCATGAGGAACGGTTGCCGGTGGAGCATCCACCTCTGGATTCAATCCTTTTGATTTCAAAGCGGCCGGTCCACAGTTGATCGATGAGCTGCCACGGCCTCCGCCGCGGCGCGAAGCCTGCTGCTTATTCGACATTCACTTGGACAAAACGAGTAGGGTAACTGCCTCAGCTTGATCCCCAGCATACCAGGTATGAGACACTTGCCGTTCTCAAGGTGGCAACTTCGGGTACGATGCCAGCCAGCCCACTGCCCGTAGCCCAATCGGACACAATCAATGGAGCAGAGCCCAAGCTCGGTAAAGCCTCTCGATATACAGGACGTGCTCATAGGGGTTTTCCTGGTTACCGTAACGGCTCTTGTTATTCTCGCAGAATGGACAGGCGGAGCAGTTTGGCAAGGCTTCGCTGCGATCGGCTTCATGTTGTTTGTCGTCGCTGCCACACCGAAGGCCGGATGGTCGGGGATTGCCTTCGCCGTCGCCGGTTTCGCACTTTTCATTTGGGCCTTGATTACCCGCTCAGACTGGCTAGCGATTACGGAACACGCTCTGAGCAGCGCAGCGTTCATTGCCGCGTTCTTCACGGCATTAACATGGCTGCGCAACGCGTCTGCTTCGTCAACGGCAATTAATGTCTGCGGCCGTTTCCTCGCCGAACAACCACCCGGCCGCCGCTACGCAACGCTCACTGTCGGCTCCCACCTGTTTTCGATAATCCTCAATTATGGCTCGATCGCGCTTTTAGGGAACCTTGCTGAAGCCAGCGCGAGACGAGAGCCAAATGAAGAAATCCGAGGCCATCGTATCCGTCGCATGCTCCTGGCTATCCAGCGCGGTTTCGTCTCGACACTTCCCTGGTCGCCTTTGACATTTTCCGTTGCAATCTCGACCTCGCTGGTCCCCGGTGCGAGCTGGGCGGACGCCGTCGGCTACTGCGTCGTCAGCGCCTTAATCCTCGCTGGCCTTGGCTGGGCATTGGATGCGATTTTCAAACCGCGCCTTTCGGTTCCAAGCTCACCGAGGCCAAAGCCAAACGGGACATGGGACAGCTTGTTACCGCTGCTCGCCCTACTTGCTATCCTTGTGCTGTCCGTTGGCGCGCTCCAGCTGGCAACAGGCATTCGTGCCGTCGGGGTTGTGATGGTCGTTGTGCCCATCATTTCGGCGAGTTGGATTGCATTGCAGAATTTTGGCGATAGGCCAATTGCCAGAACGCTTTCTCAGGCAACGCAGTACTTGGTTCGCGATCTTCCTGGCTACCGATCCGAATTGCTACTGCTCACCATGGCCGGGTTCATTGGCACTCTAGGTGCCAAGCTCGTGGCTCCGCTCTTTGCCGCATCAGGCTACGATCTCACGGTTATTCCTGGTTGGCTGATCCTTGTTGCTCTTGTCTGGCTAATCCCGATCACAGGCCAGATCGGCATGAACCCAATTTTGTCAGTATCGCTAATTGCACCGCTGTTGCCAAAGGCCACGGAAATCGGTGTGACCCCGGCCGCAATCACAACTGCGCTGACCGCCGGCTGGGCTCTCAGTGGCGCAAGCTCACCCTTTGCCGCAACAAATTTACTGGTTGGCAACATCGCTCGGGTCCGCGCATCGCATGTCGGAATTGTCTGGAACGGTGCCTACACGGTTTTGTCTGCTCTTGTGCTTTCTGCATGGGTCGCCTTCATCGCATCTCTCTGACTTATGCTGTAGGGGAGCCGCTCGCACTTTGGCGCCGCGTCGATCACATCGCCCTTGAGAGCGACTGCGAATGACAGGATGTCGTGGCCGATGGTGTTAGCCCAGTCTTAGGCCGCGCACGGACAACTTGATCCTGGTGCTCAGTAGCCATAAGCTCCGTGGTGCCGGATTCAGGCCAGGGTTCAACGTTTTGGAGTATCTCAAATGAAGCGCGTCTTATATCTATGTGTTTGCATCCTTCCGTTTGCCGGGAGCGCATCCGCCGAAGAGCCTAAGCCGGTGCAGGAAGCCGAAACTGGTATCACGGACTCGGTCGAGGCGGTGCGCGAGACCGTTACGGAGACTACGGAAGGCGTCAAAGACGCAGTAGAGGGTGGGACGAAGGCGGTCGAAGAAGCCACAACCGAATCCGCAACGGAAGTGAAGGAAGCGGCCGAGGAGACGACGGAGGAGGCAAAAGAAGCCGCTCAAGAAGGCGTCGAGGGGGCTAAGGATGCTGCGAAAACGACCACGGAAGCCGCTGAGGATGGTGTCAGCGAGACAGCCGAGTCCGTGACGGAAGCCGCAAAGCAGGCCTATGAAACTGTGAAGGAAAAAGCAAAAGAAGCTTATGAAGCTGTCAAAAAGAGCTTCACCAAAGAGCCTGCCGAAAAGTAGTCGGCCGTCTTTCTTACTCGTTGCGAACCAACAATCTCGGCAGTGCGGGCAGAGTGCCCGCGCTGTCGTTTGTCTTCGCGAGAGGTATTAGAGAGTTTGGATGTGCGCTTCGACTTCCAGGCGATGTTGCGTTCCGCTTTTCTCCAATCAACGGGCCTTGCCTGGGACCAGACCGTTCGCGCGCCAGTGCTTTCTTGCAATGTCCAAACTTGACAGGGGAACCGGCATCCTCGACGCGCAGCGAAACGTCTGCCTTCGAAGGCTGACGTGAGCGTGGCGTACCTTCGCCAACGAGATGGGTTCATCGCCGCTGCTTCTCGACCAAAACCTGTCGTCGTACGGTTTTGTAAGCCTTCCAGTAATTGAACACGCCGCCAAGCAGAAAAAGAACGCTCCCAGCAAGGTACTGCGCGGCAAGAAATGTGTCGACCTCGACGCGGTCTGACGAGTCCGTAAGAACCCAAAGGTAAGGGACCGACGCGACCACGAAGAGAAGCGATCCGGTGACAAACGTGATCGCGGTCAAATTCATCAACTGAAGCGTGACCAGATCCTCGGCCTGCACGATTTGCAGGACGTTGATCGTCGCTGCGATGATGAAAAGGAAACTGCCGATAATGAAGCACCAGGACCCGGCCTTGGCCAATCCGACCATCGAGAGGAAGAAGATGCTGCCGACGATAAAGAGTACGGTGCCAACGACGTAAGTTAGGGCCGCCCAGAATTCGAGCTTGTCCCAAATCGTTTCAGCTACTTTCCTTGTCATCAAGAAATGGACGACTTCCGCAAGGTCGTGCCCGGTGACCAGAAGGTAGAGCAGCGAACCGACAATAAACAGGCCGGCGCCCACGTCCAAGTAGGCTGACAACGCTGGAAAAAACAGCACGCTCCCAATAGCAAATACGAAGCCGCCCAGCAGGTATGCGGCCGTATTGATTGTTTCCCATCGAAACTGGTCCCGCAGCCCGGCATTTTTATTGAACAGGTCATGACAGCGCGGTCGGTTGGTGAAGAGGTGGGGCATCATCGACCGTTTGGTGAAACATTGGGTTTGTTATGACAGGCCATCGCGGCAGCCGCCAGTCCTATGAGATTCATCGATCGAGAATGTTGCCGCTGTGGCAAATGAGCGATCCGCGATCCCTTGATCTCTGTGAACTGCAGGACGTGAAGGACCGTGTCGATCCAAGCACTGCGGTTGTCTGCTCCAGTGCTTTCCAGCCCTTGGCCATGTCCTCCCAAGTGAAGGCTGGGGCGTCGAGCACCAGAGCTCCCATGGAGTCGAACAAAGGCTCATGAATCTCGAGGAAGTGGTACGCGTCGCCAATGTCGTTTGAATCCTGTTCGTGGGGCTCAGGTCGTAGAACGCAGCCATCATCAACCGGAACGAAGTACCCTTCAGGTGTTGCACTCCGACCCACTCGAGATCGCGTCAAACGAACAACACACACCAAGCAGCACCAAAACTACTGCACTTCCGAACCGATGCGAAGGAAACTAGGATGTGAGTTCCATGGTGTTTCCGGGTGACGTGAGATGTGAACTCGGGCTGCTGACATGTGATACAACTTAGGTGTTTCAAGAATGCAAAGCCTGGACCTCGAAGTCGTTGCAAATACGTCGTATGCAATCATGCTGGTCTCGTACCTGATGCGAGATATTCTCTGGCTACGCGTGCTCACCGTGATCTCTCTTGGCTTTGAGATTCCCTATTTCTACTTCCAAGCGGCTCCCTTGTGGGCCGGCATAGGTTGGGATTTGGCCTTTGTGTTGATCAACGTCTACTGGATTGCGCTCTTGGGTTTCGAGCGCCGCCCGGTCAGTTTCACCCCTGAGCAAAAACGCCTTTGGGAGACGGCTCTCCATAGGCTTCACCCAAGACATGCGCGAACACTTTTCCAACATGGTCGATACAGGTCAATTGCGCCTAATGAGGTTATCGTATCACGAGGACAAGCGATGCATGAAGTTGCGCTGATAGCGGAGGGAAGAGTTGAACTTCGACTAGATCAACAAAGGATTGAGGTCCTCGGGCCTGGTCATTTCATCGGCGGCGCCGCTTTCCTCGAGAAAGATATGAGCTTCCCAGCTGTAACAACGGTCGCCGCCGTCGAGCCAACGCGTATCTTAACATGGAAGAGGAACGAGCTGAAAAAGTTGATCGGTGATGATAATGAACTCAGCACGGCGATTGAAGCAACAATGGGCTTAGATGTCGCGAATTTGCTGATAAAAGCATACCACCGCGAAGTGTCGGCGAAGAGGCCACCGGGGACGCATGGCGATTAACAGAAGCAGGCACGGTTGCTCGGGTTATACAATCATCGTGTCAGCACAATTTCCCTCGGCCGTTCATGAAGCTTGCTTCGCGCGGAGGTTTTGCCAAGACTGCAAAATGCGGCCGCGCAACTCAACAGACAATCAAGTCGCGAGACTGAGTCGTAGCCAGTGGCGAGTTCCGGCTGATGAAAGACGAGCCTAATGCCTGATGCCTCGTACTGGCTCACAATTCTCCTGGTCACCACGATAGTTACTGCAGGTTCTGCCGTGCAGGCAGCGATCGGCGTCGGGCTGAATCTATTTGCGATACCGATTCTCCTACTGATTGCGCCTGCTTACGCTCCCGGTCCAATACTGGTGGCTTCAGCTTTTTTGTCCATTCTCGCGCTACTGCGTGTTCCAGCCGAGGTTGATAGGCGCGAACTGACGTTCTCTTTGTCCGGGTTGGTTGCAGGCACCGCTGCAGCCGCGATTTTCATCGCGTTTGTCGATACACGTTACTTCGTTCAGCTGATGGGCTTTATCATTGTCCTTGCAGTCGGCCTGATCGTCTCGGGACTGTCTCTGCAGATTACATCTCGCAACCTTTTTGCTGCCGGCAGTGCAGCGGGCCTCATGGGCACGATCGCGGGAATGCACGCTCCGCCAATCGCATTACTGTACCAGGGGCAACCACCAGAACGCGTACGGGGCTCGCTCCTGGCCTTCGTCATCGCTGGCAATCTATTGTCGATAACTGCGTTATGGTCGGTCAACCGATTTGGGTTGGCGGAATTGTACGCGGCCCTCGGATTGCTACCCGGAGTCGCACTGGGGCTCCTTCTGGCGCCGCTACTTGTAAAGCACATCGACGCCAATCGCATTCGCACTGCGATCCTTTTGACGTCGGGCTTAAGCGGAAGTGTGCTCTTGTTTGGTCTCTAGAAGCCGCCGCTGGAAGGGCCGTTAGTCGCTGTGCCGTGCGCTGACGCTCGACATCAGGCAATTCTGATGATGCGCCGTTCAACCTCGTCTAGGCGTACGAACAGCGTCGGACTACGATAGGCTCTGCGGCTATTTACGTGGAAGTGCAAGGTTGCCCTACAGGACAGGAAGCAAATCATGGCACCCGTTTATCTCAAGAAGGCTTTAAGGACGTCGGTCACTGATTCTGGCGAAACTCGCGCGAAGGTCCAGAGCATACTCAACAAGATAGAGGAAGAAGGCGAGGTTGCAGTCCGCCGATACGCAGCCGAGTTTGATGGATACGACGGGAATCTGATCCTGACAGATGACGAGATCAAAGCTGCAGCGGCGAAGGTGCCTCAGAAACTTCGAGACGATATCCGGTTCGCCTACGACAATGTCCGGCGGTTTGCGGAAGCGCAGAAGCAATCAATTGTCGACTTCGAAACTGAGATTGTTCCAGGCCTCGTTGCTGGCCAAAAGAGCATCCCTTGCAACGCAGCAGGTTGCTACATTCCAGGAGGACGTTACAGCCACGTCGCATCGGCCATCATGACGGTAACGACGGCAAAGGTTGCGGGCTGCAAGCATATTTCAGCATGTTCTCCACCGCGTCCGGATGTGGGCATCGCGCCTGCAATAATTTATACGGCCGACCTTTGCGGGGCCGATAGGATACTGGCGCTGGGCGGCGTTCAGGGTGTTGCGGCAATGGCATTCGGCCTGTTCGGTTTGCCCAATGCCGACATTCTCGTTGGTCCAGGTAATCAGTTCGTGGCAGAGGCGAAACGTCTGCTGTTTGGTCGCTTGGGAATAGACATGTTTGCCGGCCCGACCGACAGCCTGATCATCGCTGACAACACCGCTGATGCGGACATTGTTGCTGCCGATCTGGTCGGACAGGCGGAGCATGGTTACAATTCGCCAGTCTGGTTATTGACGACAGATCGAACGCTCGCGGAGCGCGTGCTGGACCTGGTTCCCAAACACATCGATGGCTTGCCGGAGCTCAACCGCGAGAATGCGCGAGCGGCCTGGAGGGACTTCGCGGAAGTTGCCGTCTGCGACTCCAGAGAAGAGGTCGCTGCCACCGCTGATGAGTACGCACCCGAACATCTGAGCGTGCAGGCCAACGACCTTGACTGGTGGCTTGAGCGTTTGACCTGCTATGGGTCACTTTTTCTTGGCGAGGAAACGACAGTCGCCTTTGGCGACAAGGCATCAGGCCCGAACCATGTTCTGCCAACATCGGGGGCCGCGCGTTACACTGGCGGCCTTTGCGTGCACAAGTATATGAAGATCGTAACCTGGCAGCGATCGACCCGGGAGGCTGCAAAATCCATTGCTCCGGCAACCGCACGGATTTCAAGGCTCGAAGGCATGGAAGGGCACGCGCGCACAGCTGATGTGCGGCTCAATAAGTACTTTTCAGAAGAAAGCTTCGATCTATCTGCAGGCGACAGCAAATAGCAGAAAGAAACCATTGGCTGACGGTGGTTGAACTCTCAGCATTGAACTCGTGCGGATGGGACAACGACGCATTAAGCTCAAACCGCCTGACTGCCCTGAATGAGCCTTTCAAAGGCGGGCGGGCGACTCTGGAATTCCCTATTGTGAAGAATCGCGTACCACCAGCACGTCACATGGAGCGCTCGCCAATAGGTCCTCAGCAACGCTACCAACGATGGCATGAGAAATGCCCGTCCGCCCATGTGTACCAATGGTCAGCAAATCTGATTTCAGTGCCTCCGCGTTTTCTCGAACCGTTGCGGCTACGATGCCGTCGCGCAGTAGGGTTTCAAACTGCGGTCGTTTCTCGCCGAGTTGTTCAGAGACCTCTTTGATCCAATCATCGATGACCGAAGATATCTGCTCGCCCTGTTCTCGCACCGCTCGGTTCTGCGTATCGCGCGACAGAAACCCGACAAAGGGCCGGTGTGCGACATGAATCAGTTGAACAACGCCGCCGGAAGTAAGCCTGGCTGCATGTCGCAGCGCGGCTTTTGCTTGATCCGACAAATCGACTCCAACGAGTGCTTTGCGGTAAGGGCCGGTGACCGTGTTCTTGACCATAAGCACCGGGGTAGAACCGTAACGGACGACGCGTTCAATGGTCGTGCCCTGGAACAACTCCGGCCTTTGGTGGCGGTGTATGCCAAGCACTATCAGGTCGGCATGATAGGATTCGGCTTCTCGAATAATGTCCTCATAGTCGAGTCCGCGAATGATGTGAGGTTCCACATTCGCAGATTCCGACTTGCTTATGGCGGCGATCTGCTCTTCGATAGCTTTTCGGGCTATTGACACTTGTTGCGCGGTCATAGCCTCAAGAAACGCCTCCTGCACAACGTGAAGCACGCGAAGCTGAGCACCGAATTGCTCGGCAAGGGCAACCGCTCGCTGAAGCGCTCGGTCACAACGCGAGGACAGATCCGTTGCCATAAGTATCTTTTTCATTTCATCCCTTCATGTTTGATTTTGGCCTGGGCTCTGCCGGCTTGTCGAAGGGCTCTCAGCTTTCGCTTGGCTCGGCCCGTTTTGCCTCTGGCAGAAGAACAGGATAGCGGTTAATCGCGCTGCCGCCAACTGCTCCAAGTGCTTTCGCGCTTCGCGAAAGTCGCAACTGAATTCAGCCGCCGCCAATTGCTTGTTTTTTGATTCAGCGCCGCACCGTGGCGTCCTTCACCTTGGGCAGATCGGCGAATTCATGGATCGTTAGCAGCGGGTTGGTAGCTATGTGTTTTTCTGATTAGCGCGTTTCAAGATGAATGAGTTCTTTTGTAGCTGTTTTGAGCGCTCAACTGATTGATGGTTCTCAATGCCTGCAAACCGGAACGGGTGCTGCTACTTTTTCGTCGAACTCTCGTAGAGCATCAGAAAACTTGGTGCCGAACATGTGCTTGAATTGGGCCACGTTCACCATGTGGACACAGCCGACATTTGCGATCTGCACCGAGGCGGCCGTGCCGATGTCCGATTTCAGGGGTGAGGCAAAAAATGCGTGAGCAGCGCTCGTCAGACCTACTCTGTTGGACGCGTTGGGGCGAGCGGGCGAACCGATCCTGATGGCAGAAGGTTGGCCGGTGGTGGGCGCGGAATAGGCTGCGTTGCGTCACACGTCTGCGCCCCGCCTTCCAAAACGCAGCCTAGCTGCGCCTTGAGACAGCCGATGATCGCGTTCGTGCCCTGCGGTGCCGCGTGATAGTGGTAGCCGATCAAATCGTCGGAATGTCCTCCACAGGCGTCCAAGCCGTCGGGCTCATTTCCGAGAGCATCGAGCCGGCGGAATATGCCAAAGCCGTCCATGGACAAGCCGATCATTGGCGCGTGACCCACTGCGACCTGCTCGCGGTGTAGGCAATCGGTGACAAAGTGATAGTGGTACCCGTGATAAGGGTTCACGTGGCCACCACAGTCATCGAATGGTGCAACATTATAGGCGCGAACGATGTCTTGATAGGGAGCCGGACCGTTGAGCCGAACGCCATCGAGGGCGACGCCGGCTCCTGGAATATCGCGGATCGGTTCGGGCTTGTCCTGCAGCACCGGCCGCACCGGAATGAAGAACGTATAGTTTGGCGCCGCGATCGCTTGGTCTGGGGTGCATTCGGCGCAATAGTTGTAATACTCCCGAGGCACATCCGGACGGGCGGCTGCAAAGCAGCCCTGAAAGGTTGTTGTGGCTTTCACTCGTCCCGTCTCGGGGTCGTAGAGCTGCCAATTCGGATCATCGTAGAGTTTCGAGAGGTTCTTTATGAACGGACCGTCGACGTCATGGACCTGGCCATCTTTGATCCAGAACCCTCCTGCTTCGGCGCCATCGGAAATCGTATTCGGGCACCAAGGTCCAGGTTCCTTGGCGGGGTCTGGCTGAAGTACAAACCGCACGCAGTTGGTTTTAGCGCCACCAGATAGCGTGCACTCAACGATCGCGCCCGGATCAAGAACCGCATTGGGACTAACGTGTGACAAAAATCCACGAAGTGCAGATGACAATTCTGGCCTGGCCGTCGGCCCGTCGTCCGCAAACGCGTATGGTGCAATGGCAGCAATTAACGCGGCGCATAGACCGCGCCTTACAGATTTCCAGTGCATCTTTCTGACCAACCCGCTCGACTTTCTATTGCAAGAGTGACCAATGGCGAACTAACTGCGGTCTTGTTCCGCCTCGACGTCGGCAATAGAAGGTGGCGACCAGCCGAGACCGGTCCCCTTACTGTACGCGTTATCTTCTCCCTTGAGGAGCGCTTCATTCTCCTCCCGAATCTTGCGAAAGCGCTGCAGGTAGGCTGAGTTTTCGTGGACCGGGATGTCAGGATCATAGACGTCGGCCAGCGCGGCTAAGGAGCGGCGGTCGTAATCAACAAACTGACGCGAACGCCGCTCAGCTTCGAAGGGATGCATGCCGAGCGCCTCCAAGGCCGAGCGACCTGCGCGCACACTGCTGTCAAAGGTCTCGCGAATGATGTCTCGACATCCGGCGGCATAGAGTTCGTAGACGTGAGGACGGTCGACGGCCCGTGACACTATGTGGACATGGGGATGGTTTTGAGCCACGTATTGGACAAGGTTGGTGATCTGCTCGCGATCATCAATGGCAACCACCAGCATCTTGGCGTTCTCGATACCGGCGGCGTGCAAGAGGTCGGGGCGGGTCGCGTCTCCAAAGTAAACGCGAAGGTTGAAGGCGCGCAGCATTTCAAGCTGACTGGAACTGTAATCGACAACCGTCGGCTCGTAGCCAAGCCCGCGCAACATCCGATTGACGACACCGCCGAAACGCCCGTGGCCTGCGATGATGATTGCTCCCTCTGGCAAATCCTCATCGGGCTCGCCGCTTTCATCCGTAACAAACCGCGGCGCAATCAACTTGTCGTAGGCGATGAACAGGAGCGGGGTCAGCAGCATGGAAAGTGCGACCACGAGCAACAGCTGATCGGCAAGCGGCTTTGGGATTACGGCATTTGCCACCGTGAACGATAACAGGACAAACCCGAACTCGCCGGCTTGCGCCAAACCCAGGCTAAACAGCCATCGGTCTGATCCTTTGATGCCGAACGCAATTGCCAACCCAAACAAAACGGAGGCTTTGAGGACGATTAAGCCGAGCGTTAGAAGGACAATGGCCGACAGGTTCTCGAAGAGGAGTGCGAAGTTGATGCCAGCACCGACGGTGATGAAGAACAGACCCAGCAACAGCCCTTTAAACGGGTCAATATTGCTTTCCAGTTCATGACGGTATTCACTGTTTGCAAGGATGACACCCGCCAGGAATGTACCGAGCGCGGGCGAAAGACCAACGAGCGTCATCAGTAGCGCGATCCCGATAACCCATAGCAGAGCGGCGGCGACAAAAATCTCGCGCAGATTCGCGGTCGCGATGAAATTGAACATGGGACGCGTGAGGTAACGACCGCCAACAAACACAACCGAAACGGCGACAAGCGTCACCAGCGCCTGCTGCCAGCCCGCAAGTCCTTCAACCAGGCTCATGGTGTGGCCATGGTCGCCATCATGCCCGTTCCCATGCCCATGTCCCCCGGCGAGCGCGTCCGCCAGTTCAGGCAGCGCAAGTAGTGGCATCAGTGCCAGCATTGGAATGACGGCAATGTCCTGAAACAGCAGCACGGCGAAACTGCCCTGGCCGCCGTCGCATTTCATCAGACCCTTTTCATTCAGCGTCTGAAGCACGATTGCGGTTGAAGACAGAGCCAGCGTTAAACCGATAGCCAACGCGATGGTCCAAGACTGACCCAGTGCCATTGCTGCAGCCATGATCAGCAGCGTCGTCAGTCCGACTTGCAGTCCGCCCAAACCAATAAGGCGATTACGCATATCCCACAGAAGTCGCGGTTCGAGCTCGAGGCCAACCAGGAATAGCATCATGACAACGCCGAATTCAGCGAAATGCTGAATACTGACGACATCGACTTTGAAGGCCGCCAAGAGCGGACTGATCAAGATACCAGCGATTAAGTACCCGAGAACGGAACCAAGACCGAGGCGCGACGCAATAGGCACGGCTACTACGCCAGCGCACAAAAAAACGAACGCCAGAAAGAGGATTTCACCCATCGTCAGATTTTCTCGCGGATTGGGAGTGACGTAGCAGTTACAAAGTCGACAAGGTCGGCGGCTTCGAAATCATATGTCCCATCGCGCAGCGCCTCCAGAAGCTGGCGATACCCAACAACATGCTGTGTTGCTTCACGACCTTCGCCGGCTTTGAGTGCCGAATAGAGAACGTATGGAGCGGAAAACCTCATTCCACAAAGACGGGCCGTTTGTTCAAGCGGTGTTAGGAAAGTGCGTAGCGGATAGTGCTGGTAGCCGCCGGGTGTGTACGCATCTTCCGGCCCGGCCGTCGTTATGGCCAGCATCATGCACTTGCCGGATAACTTGTCACCACCTGAGCCATAGGCAAACCCGTGCTCAAGCACGAGATCCTGCCACTCTTTGACAATCGATGGGGTCGAGTACCAGAACACAGGAAACTGAAAGAGCACGATATTGGCAGATAGGAGGCGTTCCTGCTCCAAGGCAACATTGATGTCATGGCGCGGATAGGCTTCGTACAAATCGACGAAATCGATGCCGTCCAAGGACCGAGCAGCCTCGGCCATCGGTCGATTGACCAGCGACGTGCGATGGCCAGGATGGGCATAGTAGACGAGTACGCTCTTCAATCTGTGATTTCCCGGTCTGGCCTGACTTCAAGGAATGCGCACCGTCGCCTGGAGCGTGGTTCCGCCTTCAATACGCCGTCCTCAATCGCCTTAAACTAGGTCTCTCGCCGTCTATGCCAGATCGGAGTGCTTTGCAATGTCGTGCATGATCGCCGAACTGTAATGAACAACAAGCCGCGTAGGCCTAACTCGTTGGTGATGTTGACCGGTTCAGGTGGTCCGTATACGGGTCCGGGGGCGGCGCAAGCGCCCAACAGATGCGAGCAGCGCAGTGAGTGTTAAATGTAGCCTTGCCGATTGCTTCGTAGACGACACCGGCGAACGTCCTCCATGTGGGCTTTGCCGATATTTGTGAAGTGCGTGCAGACGGCGGTCTGTATGTCCCCTTCTAGGGGCGAAGCGGATCATAGCTGAGCTGTGATCATCGAAAGATCTTCAAGATGCTCGGCGATGACCCTGAGCTAAGAAAACGTCGGAAGCACACTTTGATTGTTGTCGAAAAGCCTGCTGGACGGCATGGCTGGTTGGCCAAACGCAAAAGTTGACGTTAATTGTATGGATATTATAACATCCGGACAGATCGCCAGCTCAGGGGGGGCGGTCCTCCGCAAGTGGAAACGCAAGATGAGAAGTGTGCGCGCAAGCGAGACCGGCAATGCAAGGCAACATTCGCATGGGCTTTTCTCCGTCGTTGGTCTGGGGTTGCCCACGCGGCTTGCGCTCGCGATCACAATCGCGTCGCTGGTGTGGTTGATGGTTCTGGGTGTGATCCGAGGCTAGAGTCGCAATGACGGCAATCACAACGGACGCAGCCCTGCGCTTCCAAGATCTGACGCTCGGCTATGGCACCCATCCCGCCGTTCACCATCTCAATGGAACTGTGCGACGTGGCGCGCTCACAGCTCTTGTTGGTCCGAACGGCAGTGGTAAGAGCACGTTGTTAAAGGGCATCGTCGGCGCCTTGAAACCGCTCAGCGGAAAGATCTCATTATCAGTAGCGAACCGACGGGATATCGCTTATCTGCCGCAGCAAGCAGATGTCGACCGTTCCTTCCCAATTACGGTTCGCGATCTCGTCAGTCTCGGACTTTGGCGCCGTATTGGTGCGTTCTCCTCGGTTGGCCGTGACGAGAGGGCAACCGTTGAAGCCGCGCTATCTTCCGTAGGCCTTGCTGGGTTTGAGGGTCGCACGATCGATGCGCTTTCAGGAGGACAGCTGCAGCGGGTCCTCTTCGCCCGTGTTCTGGTGCAGGAAAGCCCCCTTATATTGTTGGACGAGCCGTTTGCTGCGGTCGACCGCAAGACAACGCTCGACCTCATCGGGCTGCTGGTCCGTTGGCACGGAGAGGGCCGGACAATCATAGCCGTGATGCACGACCTCGACCTTGTCCGGGAGAACTTTCCAGAGGCAATCCTGATTGCGCGTGAGCCAGTTGCCTGGGGTTCGACGCGCGAAGTCTTGTCGGCGGCGAACATGCTGAAGGCCCGTGCAATGTCCGAGGCGTGGGACGATCGCGCAGCATGGTGCCACCGCACGAACGCGCGAGATGCAAGCTGATGCTCTACGACGCGCTCGTCGCCCCTTTCGCCGACTATGCTTTCATGAGGCGGGCTCTCGTTGGTTCGATTGCACTCTCGTTCGGCGCGGCGCCCGTCGGCGTATTCCTGTTATTGCGACGGATGAGCCTGGTCGGCGATGCGATGGCACACGGCATTCTGCCCGGTGCAGCAATTGGTTTCTTGCTATTTGGCCTGGAGATCGTGCCGATGACGATCGGCGGGATCATCGCCGGCCTCGCTGTCGCGGTTGCCGCCGGACTTGTTGCTCGCACGACGGTGCTGAGGGAGGACGCCAGCCTTGCTGCCTTTTACCTGATCTCGCTCGCCCTTGGCGTTCTCATAGTCAGCGCCCGCGGCTCGAGTGTGGACTTGATGCACGTCCTGTTTGGTACCGTGCTGGCGCTAGACGATACGGCCCTCATTATCCTCGCTGCGACAACGACCGTTAGCCTGATTGTCCTCGCCGCGATCATCAGAATGCTCATCGCCGAGTGTGTCGACCCCTCATTTCTGGCCGTCGTTTCCGGGAGTGGCGGCATCGCTCACTTACTCTTTCTCGTCCTCGTTGTGCTCAATCTCGTCGCCGCTTTCCAGGCGCTCGGAACTCTGCTGGCGGTCGGGCTGATGATGTTGCCCGCTGCCAGCGCGCGATTCTGGGTCCGCTCCTTGGATTTGCTCATGGCTGTTGCGGTCGCAATTGCGATCATGGCGTCGATCTCTGGCCTGCTCGTTTCCTTCCATTTCGGGCTCGCTTCCGGACCGGCAATCATCTTATCGGCGGGCATCGTCTATGTCGTCTCGCTGATTTTCGGGCCGGTCAGCGGATTGGCCTGGCGTATCCTGCCACCGCGACATCGCGAGGCCTGAAACCACCACATGAAGGAGTAACCAATGACGTGTCTTAGAATTGCGTGCCTGGCGCTCGCTTTTGCCATTTCGGCGGCCACGTCGGGCTTCGCTGCGCAGAAACTTCCAGTGGTTGCCTCATTCTCGATCCTCGGCGATGTGGTCTCTGAGGTGGGCGGAGATCGGATCGAACTGAAAACGATTGTCGGGCCTGACGGTGATGCGCATGTCTATCAGCCAACGCCTGCCGATGCCGCGACCATAACGGATGCTGCAATCGTGTTTGTAAATGGGGCCGGATTTGAAGGTTGGATCGAACGGCTGATCAAGGCTTCAGGCTACAAAGGCCCCGTTGTTAAGGCGACAGAAGGTGTAAGGCTTCTCGAATCCGAAATGCATGACGATGATGACCACGGCAAAAAGGGACACAAATCCGAATCTGGGAAAAAGGCGTCCGGCCATCATCACGATCATGGCGACCATGACCCACACGCTTGGCAAGCCGTTGAAAACGTCATCATCTACGCCGCCAATGTCAGGGATGGCCTTTGCAAAGTCGACGCAGCCGGGTGTGAGACCTACACCCGGAACGCAGCGGCTTACACCAAGAAACTTGAGGCGCTCGATAACGAAATCCGCGCAAAACTGAACAACATTGCTGAAGGTAAGCGGAAGGTCATCACGTCTCATGATGCCTTCAGCTATTTTGCCAACTCGTATGGTGTCACAATCTTGGCACCCCAGGGCATATCAACCGAGAGCGAAGCTTCAGCATCCGATGTTGCAAGGCTGATTGATCAAATCCGCAAGGAAGGGATCCGGGCTGTATTTGTCGAGAATGTAAGCGATCCGCGCCTCATCGAACAGATCGCACGAGAAACCGGAGCAAAGATCGGCGGAAAAATTTTCTCAGATGCTCTGTCCAAGGCGAGCGGCCCTGCAGGAACGTACATCGACATGATGCGCAACAATGCGACGCACATCGCCGGAGCACTTTCAAGTTCCTGACGCGCGAAGCCTGTTTCCCTCGACGTATCCACACAGGGCGGGGCAAGGCTTCTCAACCTTATACAACTCTGTCGTGAGCCGCGAAGGGAACAGACGAGACGGTTTAATCGCAACTGCGTTGGAGAAAGGGTCGCAAAGGCGCCGACTGAGAGGCTTCAGGCCAGCGTAGAAATCGTACTACTCAGGCCCGCAACTCCGGCGAGTACGAGAATCGCCGCTGCGATCGGCTTGATGTGAGTGAAGAGAAAAGCGGTGCTTTCGCTTGACCAGTAGGCGATGCTCCACTCCCGGCACGAAACCGCGAGCGTGGCAAGGAGAGAGACCGTCAATGCCGTACCAAACGCCATTGCCGCAACACCGAGGCCACCAGCCAGTAACTGACCCTGCGCAATTGCATAGACCAAAAGCACAATCGCACCCGTACAAGGGCGAACGCCTATCGCGCATGCAACCGGTAGTGCGCGACGGAGAGACCACGCCCCGGCCAGGCGATGAGGCGCAGGCATATGCTGATCACAGCATGCACACTGTTCGGACGCGACCACCTGCATTCGCCGGCTCGCCAAGTTGGTCCAGAGGATCGCCAGGCCGATCAGCGACACAGCAATCCAGCTGACACCCTCCAGACCAAGAACGACGCTGGTCGGGACCAGCGACCAAGGCCCGGTTATGAGAGCGAATCCGCCAACGAGCGCCAGAGCCATAAAAGCCTGCAGGGCCGCCGCCATGAATGCGATGGCAATCCCGCGGCGTACAGTTTCACCGTTGGCAAGCAGGTAGGACGCTATGATCACCTTGCCATGGCCCGGCCCGGCTGCGTGCAGCACTCCATACAGAAATCCGAGAAGAACAATAACCATCGAACCATGTGCCGGGCTCGCCGAAAGGCTGCCTAGGGCACTCTCCATGGCGGAAAACAAATCGCCGAGCGCTGGCAAAAAACCAGTTGTAACTGTGCCGAGGTCCCCGGAATGAGACCAAGCCGGTGCGACGTGCACGAGCGCAGCGCTGAGGATGACAGCCACAGCCAAACCAAGCGTGTGCAGCACGACTTTGGCACCTGTGCGCGTAAGGTCGCGCAAATTTGGGCGGGCGCCTATTTTCGACACCATGGTTATGGTCCTTGCTGCACCGGTTTCGGTATGCGCTCAAAGCTGCGAATCACGACAACAACATCCGACAAGGTTGCACCTATCATGGACTTGTGAATGCTTGGTTGCTGCCGGGGGACACGAGATTGCATCAGAGCGATCACCGTTTGTTTTTCATCCGTGCTCACTCGGCAATGCACGTTTCAAGACCCTTCTGAAGCGGCTGTGCGTCAAGATTACGGCCAATGAAGACAATTCGCCGACTTTGCCAGAGCTCTGTTTCCCGCCCGGCATGCCGCTGATTGCCGTCCGCGCGCCCGTGGACGAAGGGGAACGTGGCGAGGTCGCCTAGCCAGCTGTTGGTCGGTCCGCTTTGCTGAAGAAGCCGGCCGACGGGAGCCGGCGAATGGAACGTTGCTCTGCAGGAATTTTTGGCAATCGTGTCTGCTAGTCGGATGTGCGAAACGCGGTTATGCCGTTGACATCAGAATATTGAATTCTTGGAATATAGCTCGCTGACGCAGGTCAATTTCTAATTGTGTAGGATGACGCCGTTGTCCATGGCAGTACATGGGTTAGGAGCGGTGCAGACTACCTCGTGCAGGGATCGTCCATGTCGGCGGCAACCAAATCGACTGATTTTGCGCGAGTTCTGTTCGGCGAGTCTGCTTTCGTCGCGGGTGCGGTAACAGCTGCCGTTTTTTTTGCGATAGGCGACCGACTACTAACTGGTCTCGACAATCCCCTCTGGTTCGGCCTGGTCCTCTTCTGGCAGTTTGCCGTCATGGTCTGGTGCGCATTCAGAGTCGTGCACCATGCGGATGCCCTGGCGGAACTCCTAGGCGAGCCTTATGGCACGCTGATCCTGACCATCTCCGTAGTCAGCATCGAAGTCACGATAATTGCCACGATGATGCTCACGGGCAGTCCAAATCCGACACTCCCGCGCGATACCATGTTCGCCATTTTGATGATCGTTCTGAACGGCATGATAGGGTTATCGCTCGCCGTCGGCGCTTTGCGCCATACTCAGCAACACTACAATCTCGAAGGGGCGATCGCGTACCTTGCTGTTATTTCGTCGTTAGCGGTCATAGCTCTCGTTATCCCCGAGTTCACACATTCAACGTTTAAGCCGATGTTCACGCCTACGCAGGCGGCGGTGTTCGGACTGCTTACCGCGCTTCTCTATGGCGTGTTTCTCATCATCCAGACGACGCGACACCGCGATTTCTTCAAAGACTCCAAGAATGATACAGAGTCGCCGCTTCTGACCGAGCTTTATCCTCGTCGGGAGAATTCCCCTGTTTCGCATTCCCTATTGGTTCATGTGGTTTTGTTGTTCGCGACACTGCTTCCAATCATCCTGCTCTCGAAGCCACTTGGCCTTGTGCTTGATTATGGGATTGAGCAGCAGGGTATGCCAACAGCGCTTGGAGCTATCTTTATCGCAATCCTCATTCTCTCTCCCGAAGGCGTGGCGGCCGTCCAAGCCGCATATGCCTATCACTTGCAGCGTGCTGTAAACTTGAGCCTCGGCTCGGCATTATCGACCATCGGGCTCACGGTGCCAGTGGTCCTGACGATCGGTATCCTTGCCGACATACCTCTGGAGTTTGGGCTTTCCTATATTGAAATCGTCTTGCTGGCATTGACACTCTTCGTATGCCGGATGACCTTCTCGGGTGCGCCGACCAATGTCTTGCTTGGGTTCGTGCACCTGGTTCTATTTTTCACTTTCATCGTGCTCATCTTTGAGCCTTAGCCACGTCTCGAACGGCTGTGGATTTGTCATCGCCCTGAATGATTTCTTGATCTTGATCGTCCGCGAAGCTAACGCGAAATCAACTCCCTCTCTCGCAGGGACATGGCAACCAGAGTTCAACACTCAAACGCGGCAAGGCTGATCTCGATTGGCGATTGCCGTAGTCCATGTCGGACTAATCGGAGTTTCGGATTGCTTGGACAAGCGGTTCAACGATGCCTGACAACAGGCGCACCAGAGCATCTTGAAGGCGATATGAAAGTAATATGACAGGCCACCCGGTTCCTCCCGCTTTTTTTTTGGCCAGTTTCCGCTCCAACCGCCGATCACAACATGCAAGGCCAGTCTGGATTCGTCTGGTCTCGGGCGTGGGAACGATCTAGCATCGGCCTGCACTATTTTTCAAAAATGAATAAAGGTCACTACAGCGGCAAAGAGCCAGGGAGGAGACCAATATGAAGAGTTGTGACAAGCTGGTCGAAATCGGCCGGCGGCAGTTCCTACGGGGTGGTGCGATAGCCACGGCGGGTGCCGCAGCAGCCACGATCGCGCCGAAAGCAGCAAAAGCACAAGCGGGCTCCGCGCTCCTCGAGTATCCGTCGAGTCGGCTCGGTAGCGTTCAGAACTTGGAAGTGAACGAGCCGTTGCAGGTTGCTTATCCGGATGCTGATGCGCCGGGTGTTCTGCTCAAACTCGGCAAACGAGTCGAGGGCGGAGTGGGGCCGGACGGAGATATCGTTGGCTTCTCGACAACCTGCCCCCACAAGGGATTCCCTCTTAGCTACAACGCGTCCGGACGGACTTTAAACTGTCCCGGCCACTACTCCGTTTTCGACTGTGAAGCTGGCGGGCTTCAGGTCTGGGGGCAGGCAACGCAAAACCTGCCGCAGTACATTCTTCGGGTCGACGATAACGGTGACATCTTCGCTGAAGGCGTGGATGAGCTGCTCTATGGTCGCCTGTCCAACGTGCTTTGAGGAGGGTGAAATGGCTTTCAAGAGACATGTCGATAGACTGCCGATCATCCCTGCGGACGCCAAGAAGCACAACGTAACGTGCCACTACTGCATCGTGGGGTGCGGTTATCACGCCTACACGTGGCCCGTGAACAGGCAAGGCGGCACTGCTCCCGACAAGAACGCGTTTGGTGTCGATCTGTCGAAACAGCAGGGCCCCGAGACGGACGCCTGGTACGCACCGTCGATGTATAACGTCGTCAAGCAAGACGGCCAGGATGTTCATCTCGTCATCAAACCCGACAAGGCGTGTGTTGTGAACTCGGGTCTTGGTTCTGTGCGCGGCGCACGCATTGCGGAGAACCGGCGTTCCGACGTTACAGGAACGCAGCAACAGCGCCTGACGCAACCAATGGTCTGGCGCTACGGCACGTGGCAGCCGACAAGCTGGGACGATGCGTTGGATTTGGTCGCACGCGTCACCGCTCGTGTGATCGATAAGGACAACGAGAACGACCTGTTTGTTTCCATGTTCGACCATGGAGGATCGGCCGGCGGTTATGAAAATACGTGGGGCACCGGCAAGCTTTACTTCCAATCGATGAAAGTGAGGAACTGTCGCATTCACAATCGGCCAGCCTATAACTCAGAAGTTCATTCGACCCGCGACATGGGTGTCGGGGAACTGAATTACGCCTATGAGGACTACGGCCTCACCGACACCATCTTCCTGGTTGGCGCCAACCCGCTCGAAACCCAGACCAACTTGTTCCTGAATCATATGATTCCGGCCATTCGAAATGGGGCGCGGGTCCTGGTTGTCGACCCGCGTCGGACGGTCACCATCAATGCCTGTGAAATCGAGGCTGGCAAGGACAACGTTCTGCATCTTGCCATCCAGTCGGGCACTGATCTTGCGCTCTTTAATACGCTCTTCACCTACATCGCTGACCAGGGCTGGGTCGATAAGAACTTCATCGCCAAGTCGACCTTCCAAGGCGATGTGGCACAGCGCCAGGATTCGAAGTTCCCATCTGCCTTGGGCTCATTCGAGATGGCACGCAGTGCATGCAAGATGTCACTGGCCGAGGGTGCAAAAATCTGCGGTGTTTCTGAGGGCGACATCGTTAAGGCGGCGGAATGGATCGCCAAACCTAACGAGGATGGCGCGCGCCGCAAATGCGTGACGGCCTACGAGAAAGGGATCATCTGGGGCAACGATAATTACCGGACGATCGGCGCCCTGGTGAATATCGCGCTGGCGAACGGGAACGTCGGTCGCGAAGGTGGTGGCGTATGCCGACTAGGCGGCCACCAAGAGGGTTATTTTCGGCCCTCGGACGCATTTATCGGCCGGCCCGCCCCCTACCTGGATCAGCTGATCATAAAAGGGCATGGCAAGGTTCATCACATCTGGGCCAACGACCATTTCAAGACGACCCTCAATGCCGTTGAATTCAAGCGGGTCTACAACCGCCGCACCAATTTGGTGAAGGAGGCGATGGATGCTCGAGCAGGGGCGACACGCGAGGAACTGATTGACGCAATTGTCGGCGCCATCGAGGCAGGCGGTCTCTTCTCAGTCAACGTGGACATCATCCACTCACAGATCGGGCAGTGTGCTCATGTCATCTTGCCGGCGGTTGAGTCGGGTGAAATGAACTTGACCTCGATGAACGGCGAGAGACGCATGCGTCTGGTTGAGAAATACATGGACGGGCCTGGCTCTTCCGCGCCGGACTGTCTTATTGCCGCGCGCATTGCGCAGCACCTCGGGCGTGTTCTCCGCGAACAAGGTCGCGACGACTACGCCGCGCAATTCGATGGATATGATTGGAGGACCGAGGAAGACGCGTTTATGGATGGCTACCACACGGCCAATCCGGACGTGACCTATGACCGGCTTCGGGCAATGGGAAACAATGGTGTCCAAGAACCAGTGGTGGGCTACAAAGACGGCAAGCTGATCGGAACCAAGCGTCTCTATGCCAACGGTGAATTTGGCACGTCCGATAAGAAGGCGCGTTTCTGCGGCGGCGCCTGGCGGGGGTTGCAGGCCCCCGGCAAAGCTTCCGAAAAGGCCAAGTACAAATTCCTTATCAACAACGGGCGATCCAATATCAACTGGCAGAATTGGTTCCTGGATAAGGACAATGACTTCGTATCGGACCGCTATCCCTATCCGTTCCTTGAGATAAATCCGGAAGACATGACGGAGTTGGGCCTTAATCCGGGCGATCTCGTCGAGGTCTACAACGACGTCGGGGCGACGCAGGCGATGGCCTACCCGACCCCCACGGCGCGGCGCAATGAAACCTTCATGCTGTTTGGAGCGCCAACCGGCACGCAAGGTAATGTGATCAACGCTGGCGTGAACGAGCTGATTCTGCCGAACTACAAACAGACTTGGGCAAACATCCGCAAAATCTCGGATGCACCAGCGACGGTTGCTCATTTGTCGTTCAAGTCGAAGGAGTACGCGACAGACTGATGTCATTGCGGCCGTCGGATCGGGTGCCACTCTGCCTCAAAGTTGGCGGATGCCAGACGGCGGCCTTGCAAACTTTGCGGACATTGGCGACGCACGCTTTGTACAGCGTTGTCATGTCCGCATTCTCATTGTCAGAAATTGTCCTCACGACAGCCAGCTGCGTAGGCCGATGTCCGCTCAGGACTAGACCATGTCTTCGGACGGACCATTCGTCCCGGCCATTGCCAAGAGCGCGCTTTGCCTGGACACGGCACCCAGCAGCCGACCTTGCTCATCCACCACCGCGACAGGCGCCTCGCTTTCCGCGACATCTGACAAGGCATCGGCGAGAATAGTGTCGGGGGAGACACTCTTGACCGGAAGCACGTTCTTGGGATCATGCCAAAAGCTATCTTCGGCACCGGCGTGGTGTTCAACGCTCGTTATTGGGATCACACCCGTCGGCTGGCCCGCATCGTTGACGATGAATACGGTCTGCGCGCCCTCGGCCGCGACCAGGGGAGCGATCTTGTCGGACGAGATTTCAGCTGACGTCGTCGTTGCTACCGGGCGCGCGGCTGCCGCGACCGTGATGATACGGCCGCGATCCACGTTCTGCACGAAGCGCTTGACGTAGTCGTCGGCCGGATGCAGCAGGATCTCCTCTCCCGTGCCACATTGGCTGAGGCTGCCATCATTCAAAATGGCGATGCGATCACCGATCCTGAGCGCCTCGTCGAGATCATGAGTGATGAAAACAATGGTCTTGTTCAGATCGGATTGCAGCTCAAGGAGCTGGGCCTGCATGTCGTGGCGGATCAGTGGGTCGAGCGCGGAAAAAGCCTCGTCCATCAGCAAAATCTCCGCGTTTGTCGCAAGCGCACGCGCGAGGCCGACGCGTTGCTGCATCCCGCCAGAAAGCTGGCGCGGGTACTGCTTCTCGAATCCCTTAAGGCCGACACGTTCGATCTGCTGCATCGCCAGCTCGCGTGCCTGGGAATTTCCGGTGCCGGCAAAACGCAAGCCGAGGGCCACGTTGTCGAGCACGCTCTTGTTGGGCAACAAGCCGAAATTCTGAAAGACCATGGAGACACGGTGCAGGCGCAGGTCGCGCAGCGCGTTCTCGGCGAGACTCACGACATCGGTGTCGTCGACCAGGATCCGCCCGGCCGTGGGTTCGATCAAACGATTGATGTGCCGGATCAGGGTCGACTTGCCCGATCCAGACAAACCCATCACGACAAAAATAGAACCGCCCGCGATTTCGAGGGACACATTGCGGAGACCGACGACGTTGCCGGTTTTCTCCATGATCTCCGCCTTCGTTGCTGCGGTATCCAGAAGCGGAAGGGCTGCTTGCGGATCTGGTCCGAAGAGTTTCGAAACCCGCTCAATTTTGATCTTCGGATTCGTCACCTGCGCCTGCACCCCCAATTATGTGTTTCCGGCTTCCAGATGCTTTTGCACCCGTTTTCCATAGGCTTGGACAAGGCGGTCGAAGATGATCGCAAGGAAGACAATGCCGAGGCCGGCGAACAGGCCGCGCGACACATCCAGCCGTTGAATGCCCTGCAGCACTTCGTAGCCGAGGCCGCCGGCCCCAATCATGGAGGCGATCACGACCATCGACAGCGCCATCATCGTGGTCTGGTTGATGCCTGCCATGATCGTCGGCGTGGCCAGCGGAAGTTGCGCGGCGAACAGTTTCTGCATCGGTGTTGCACCGAATGCCGTGACCGCCTCGATCACTTCCGGGTTCACCTCTCGAATGCCAAGGTTCGTCAGTCGGATCAGGGGCGGAACGGAAAAAACGATCGTCGCCAGCAATGCCGGTATTTTCCCGGGCCCGAAAAGCATCACGAACGGGATAAGATAGACGAAGATGGGCATCGTCTGCATCACGTCCAATACCGGCAGCATGATAGACTGCAACCGGTTGGAGAATGACATGAAAATGCCAACTGGGATGCCGATGACGATCGCGAAGAGAGTCGCGGTAAGCATAAGGGCGACAGTCGCCATGGCAGGTTCCCAGAGACCAAGGAGACCGGTCAAGAACAGCATCACGATCACGGCGACCGGCATTTTCCAGTCACGCGTGGCCGCGAAGCTGATGAGCGCGACGGCTGGAATCAACACATACCACGGCACCCACAACAAGAAGGCTTCGATCCCGTTGAGCAGGCGTAGGACTGGCAGGAAGGCTGTTTCGAGCGCTTGTCCGTAGCTGGATACAATACCGTTGAACCAGCTATCGATGCCGCTGCGCACGGCGCGCATGTCAATGAGGTCGGGAAAGTTGTCGGCCACGTGGTGTCCTCTTTGGTCCTGTCGAGCGCCACATGCAATGGTTCAGATTACTTGAGACTCGCCTTGATTGCTTCGGCAGCGTCCGCGGGCACCCATTGCGTCCAGACGTTGGGATAGGTCTTGAAAAAATAGTCAGCAGTGTCCTTCAGGCTGGCCGTGTTTGAATCGCCCCAAGCGAGCACCTCGTTCATGGCTTTATTCGGAATCCGCATCTTCGAGAGAAACTCGACGACGGCCGGCGCACTCTTCTTGAGTCGTGTAGCGACCGCGACATCGATCCTGGTGATCTGCCAGCCGGTGACTTGCGGATTGGCGCAATCGGTCTGGCTGAGGCATGCATACTTTTGCGCGTCGTAAGGTGGTGTCTGAAGCCGAACGAGATTGTAGCGGGATATGACGGCGGTCGGCTCCCAGTAGAAGGTGACGATCGGTTTCTTCTGGGCAACTTTCCGCGCAATAGCTGCTTGCAGGTTGGCCCCCGAGCCCGCCGAGAACAGCTTATACGTCTTGCCAAGACCCAGGGCCTTGAAGAGATTGGCCGTCACCACCGAACCGCCCCAGCCGGGCGGGCCATTGTATAGGCGTCCCTTGTTCGGCTCACCGGGCTCGGCGAAGAGCTTCCAGTTGTCCTTCAAATCGCTGATGGACTTCAGCTGCGGATGCTCCTTGGCGACATAATCGGGAACCCACCAACCCAACACACCGCCGTTTTCGTAAAGCTGGCCGGCCACAAAGTACTTTCCTGATTTCTCGATCCGCTCCCAGACATCAGGTATCAGGGAGATCCACATCTCGGGTGCGATGTCGGGCCGGCCCCTTGTCAGCATCGTACTTGCGGTTGGCACCGTGTCGGCAGGCTGGAGCTGCACTTTGCAACCGTAACCCTTCTCGAGAATCGTCTTGGTGACGAAGGCCATCACACCGCCCGAGAACCAGCTCATTTGCGCTACAGTGAGAGTATCGGTCGTGCCGCACTTAGCGGCTTTCACGGCCACGGGCGCAGCTATGACGCCGCCGACCGCAATGAGAATGCCAACGGCAAGAAGACGTCCATTGAAGAGCTTCATATTCCTCTCCACGCTAAAAGGTCTGCACCCTGAATAGCCCAGATAATTCGAGCTGCGAACCATAAAGAACTCCGCAGGATTATCTAGTGCAACGTGATCCCGGAGTGGGCCCTTCATGACAAAGGTTCTGTTGGACGGACGCATGACAGGTCAGAAGAAGGTCATGGCCAAGACAGGGTCGCCAAATTTGCGGCTCCCTAATCGGCTGTCGGTTCGCAAGGCCTCACCACCGGCGTCTCCGTACTCTTCCGGGTCAAGCTCCACTTGCAGGTCTGGACGGTCAAGCCGGGTATGTTGGGCACGATGTTGGAGGCCCATACACTGGTGATCGACATCGAGAAGGGGATAGTGGCGGTCGCGGCGGGAAATATCCGGGCAAGTTCCTGGGAAGGGAATGTGCCGCCGCAGGCGCTAAAGTAACCGCTGAGGATTTCTCCTGAGGCCGAGACTGCCAGCTCGCCGGCGTAAAGACTGTATTCTGCGCCAAGCTCTCGACGGTCGGAGTATCTGAGGTCGATTGTAAACCTGTCTCCGTCCTGCACAATGCCAGCCTCCATCGGGCGGGCCCAGGTCGAGGGGACACCGGCGGTCGTGCTGTCGCAAGCATAAAGGCCCTCATAACTCCCCGTTAGCGAGAAGTCTGCTGCGCAAGCGATGTTCGGCAACGCAATATAAGCTGCAACAGCCATAAGTCTCCGCATGAAACGCCTCC